>CAKQDG010000005.1 GCA_934219025.1 uncultured Prevotella sp.
CCTTCACGAGGTGGAGCGTGCAGTTGTCAAACCATTCCATTCCGCCGTCGTAGATAAAGTCGGTGGCACCCTCGATGGTGCAGTTCGTGAAATATCCGCGAGAGCCAGTATTAGCCTTGTAAGTGTCCTGATATCCGCTCAACAGGCAGTTGTTGAAGATATGGGCATCACCGTTAGTGAAGAGCGCCTCAGCCTGTCCCACATTGCCGCTCGTGTTGCGGATGGTAAGGTTTTCGGCATAGAAGCGACTTGTATACACGTTGAGGGCAGCACAGTCGTTGTAGGTGTTTGAACTATGGCTGCTGCCGCGGTCTACGCCGGATGTGAGGATAGTAGTCTCGCGGTTCTCGCCGATGAGCGAGATAAACTTGTCCTTGTTTGTCTTCGTTCCTGCATACAGGTTCTCGTCGTATATGCCCGGACGGATATAGATAATGCCCCTCGCGCCGTTAGGCACGGCATTGATGGCATCCTGAATCTTGGTGTAGTCACCCGTGCCGTCCTGTGCCACAACGGATGTAACGACAGGTGCATTTGCATCCGGAGCCGTCTCGCCCTTGTCTTCGCCTCCACCGCCAAGGTCGGAGAGTTCACCCACATCGCTCACAGGGTTGTCTTTGGCATACTGAGCCTGCTCGGCAGTAATCTCGTTGCCGAAAATCTGAATCTTGTGAACGCGTGGAGCCTGACGCTGCGCATACGGCTCGATGTCTTGGTCGAACGGACATTCGCCGTTGGCATCCACCTGAACAGGATTGCTTGAGTCCTCGCCGTCCCATACGCGCCAACGTATTGACACGTCAGAGGCACCGATGATGTTCTCCATGAAATAGCCCTGGTCTGAGAATACCGTCCAGCCAAGCTTGTGCTTTTCTGACCCCATCCACACAAGAGGTTTCCATTCGCCGTTGCCCACTTTGTAGTCGCATTTTATACCGCGCCCCCATGATGTGGACGACCATGACCACTGCACGCGGTCTACGTATGGGATATGGTCAATCTCCATCCATCCATGGCGCGACACCCACTGGTTGTTCTCGTCTTTCACTCCCTCGTTGCGACACATCTGCACAAAACCAGCCTCGCCATAGTTGGGCTTGCCGGTTTCGTCATACTTGATGTTGTCTTCAAGGTATGTGGTGTGTCCTTTCACCGTCCAGTTGTTGTATGTAGCAGTGCTGTTTCCGCAGCATTTCTGTCCCAGATAATACTGGCGACAGAAGGCAGCCGTTGCTCCCGCCATTCCGTTGCTCGAAGCTTTGGTGGCAAAGGTGCAGTTGTGGAAAAGTATAGGATAAGTGATGTTTGTATTGCCGTTCACCGGCACATACTGTATCGTATTGACATAAGCCCCCGTGGAATATTCAGGGCAGGCAACTCCCGTCTCGCCCTTCCAAGTGTCAGGCCAGCTGGTGTCGCTGAAATTTATATCTATAACTTTTGGAAATGTGGAGGAGTTGCTCCACTGTGCCACTACCGACGGAGGGTCGAGACTGCCCTCGATGGTAGCGTGTGCCGGAGATAGCGCAAATAGCGCCATTCCGGCAATGCTAACAGCTTTGATTTTATTAAACATTCTTTTATTTATTAGTAGTTCAAACATTTGCATTATCCTTGCAAAAGTAAGGATAATTATCCGAACTACAAATAATAACGCCCGATTATAGAAAATATTCCACTATAAAAGAATGATTGTGCGAAAGATTTGCGTGGCAATGTTTCAATGCCACCCTTTCATTCAAACCTGTCTATAATGCTGTCGCACAGCGCTCTCCATTTGTCGTCTATAAAAAACAATAACATGGAAACGCCAAACAGCAACAAGTTCCATATAAAGACTTCCGTGTCGCCAAAGCCCATACCGGTAGAGCTGGTGCTTTTGTCTAATGCTATCAGCAAACCGGGGATACTGAATGCCAAACCGAACAACTTTGCATTATATACTATGACACTTAAAAGCGTCAGTATTGGGTTTGAATATTTCTTTCCGTTGTTTACTATCATGATTTTATTTTTTTATTTGATTATTTTCCGTCCGTTCTTGATAAAAATGCCTTTCCCTATAGGTCTGTCCGTGCGTATTCCGTCGATACCGAAGATTTGTGAAGCGCTCTCGTCTGCTGAAACTTGTGGTATTCCCGTCGTGTTGATGGCATCACGGTAAATCTCTGTGCCATTTTCGTCAAGCACTATCAGTTCTTTGGCTTTCTTGTATTCGGAGTCGGAAACGCCTAATTCTGCCGTATACATCTTGCCGTCGTTGGCTATTTCCACATTCTTTTCGCGAACTCTGTTTTCCTTCGTGTCGTAACAAAGTACAATTTTGCGCAATGGCAAGGTGCTGTTGTTATTTATAAAGAACTGCACTGCGGCAATTTCTCCGTGGTGAGCATGTCCACTTAGGCTTAAAACATTGTAGAGAACGCTTATGTTCCGTTTCTCCGGCATCATATTGTATACTGCCGACTGCCTGGTGCAGTAGCCGTTCACTCCAGTTTCGTTGTCCATGGAATAATAGCCGTCGCCTGAACCGCCCCAGCCGAAGTTGAAATGATACAGCCCGTTTGCCGCATCATACCCGTCGAGCACGAAGGCATGGGCACTGCCGCTCTTTGTCGTGCCGGCATACATCACGGGGAAGCCGCGCTCCATGTTGTCGTACATCAGGCTTTCCCAGTCTTCTGCCGTTGTCTGTGTCTTGTTCAAGAATTCCGACTGCAGTCGATACAGCGAATACACGGCATTGGCGGCATCATTTATCTGACCGCCGGTTGATGTGCCGTAGTTCAGATACGACGTTGTGCCTACGGCATATACAAGTTGTGCCACGGCATTTCTCTGCTCCGCAGTCTCTTCGCCGGAATAGGAGTCGAGGATAAGTTCCCAGTTGTTTGGCGCACCTTCCGGTATTGACAATGTAACGGGGGCTGTTCCGTAAGGATACGTGGGAGTGGACATCAACAGGAATTCCGGATTGTCGCGTTTCCAGTAGTTCACTATCTGTGCCGCGGCAATAGCCACACATCCGGCAGCCGTCTTTACATTTCCGTCTTCTATTATGGGGCAGAGGTCGTTGTATGGCGAATTTTGGTTCCAGCGCGAGGTTACGAGCGGCAGTACGTTTTGTCTTGCTTCAGCTTCATTCCCGAGCATCATTGCCGGTTTGCAGAGCTGTCGGCAATTTGTGTCGTTGCCTGTCGTAAGCCAGTTGAGCCATTCAGTGAGCAATGGCGGCATTTGCCGTTCGTTCCATGTGCCCGCCAAAGAATATCCCAGCACCACAGGTTCGCCGGCATTTTCGGATATAATGGCGAATCCGTTGCCTATAGCGGGCTTGTACACATACACTCCATTGCCGTTTCTTGCCAATACAAGTTCCGTCTGTTTCAGGCATGAGGCAGCCATTCTCTTGCATCTGCCAATATTGCCGGCAAACATCAAAGTACGCATTCCAAAGAGCATTATCGCCAACGCCAACATTCGTTTCATATATAGAATGGTTTTAAAAATGCATGCCTTAAAGGGAAATTCCCCTGGCATGCATTAAAATTATTGTCTTGTCTTATTTTCTGAACATGCTTTCCGCTCTCATGATTGACTTGGGAGCTGCCGGAGCGTTATACTTGTTCCAGTGGTTGTTGTCGGCAATGCCGAAATACGGGTTGCCCACCTTGAAATAGTCCCAGTAAGCCAGATACACCTTGCCGGACTGCAAGCGGTATGTGCTCTGTCCATAGGCATTGAAAGTGGTTGCGCCTTTGTTTACATAACCGAAACAGAGTTCTGCTTCTGGTGCAAGCATATAAGAGTAGCCGTAAAGGTTGCTCTTGAAGAAAGTCCATGAGTCATCAAAGTCTGTGGGTTCAAAGCTGTTCTGAATATACCACATGTTTGAACCGGCATCCTTCAAGTATTCATATTTGTTTATTGCTTCCGGGTTCAGTTTATAAGCTGTAGCCATATTGCGCGTGTACAGGGCAAGCTTTCTGATGTTGTTGTCAGCTGCGCTGCTTGTGCTTTGCTCGTTCTTGTACTGGAAATTCTGCATGTAATGATAGATGATGACGCCTACAGAAGTAGGATTCGTGGATATCGACAGGTGGCTGTTCTCCGTAACGGTAAACTTTTCTGTAGATACCGACATTACGTTCCACTTGTTCGAACGGTCGTAAATAGGTTCGAGTTTCGACGTTTCCAGTTTTTCTCTGTCCACGAGATACCATAGTGGTGATTTGTCGCCCGTTGCAATCGACACAACAGATATTGCATAGTAATTACCTGTAGGCAGATCGCATTTCATTACAACATCATTGTCGGCAGAATTGACGAAACTGCCCACAGAGTCAACCAAAGCCCTTGAATCGCGGTCATAGAAAAGTGTTCTAACCTGTATCAAGCCGCCTGCCTCTGAATTGAAAGTGCGGAACTCGTCGGAGATATTGTCTACATTGTGATAAGTATCCGTGTAATTGTATGAAGAGAACAGTCCCTTTGGTGATACCGTCATCGTAACGGCATCCTTCACTTTCGGTGCCGCAGTCTCTATATCAATCTCGTCGTTGCTGCATGCAGTGGCAAGCAATCCAAGGGCAGCAAAAAGAAAATAAAAATATTTTTTCATAATCAGTCTAAGTTTTTTTTTAATTGTTACACAAATCAGAATTTACCAACGTTGAACATCCAGGCGAGCGACACCTCCATGGTGTTCATCTTGCTCTTGAAGTTTTTTGCCATCTTGCTCATGCCCAGATAATAGCGTGCATTGATGTCGAGTCCCGTGCCGGGGATGGTATAGCCGATGCCCGCCATCGGACGAACGTCCATGCCCTTCAGCTTGCTGCCGTCGGCATCAAGCTTATACACCACGCGAGAGTATTCTGCTTTGTCGTTTTCCACGGTGAGCGACTTTGGCGAACGGCTCATTGTGCCGGCAATCGACGCACCGAGCTCCACATACAGCGTGTTGAGCGAGTTTTTCTTTGCCAGCGGATAAATCTGGAAATAAACAGGAGCCTCAAAATAGTCTACCGACAGTTCGGCATTCTCCTTGCCTTTCTCGTCCGTTCCTATTGTCTTCACCTTGTTCTGCTTGTATTTCAGTTCCAAGCCGATACCCCAATAGCCCGTGCCGCCTTCGGAATTCTCGGTGGCCTTGCCGAAGCGTGCCTTGAAAGCAAGACCTGCGGAGAAGCCTATGCCTCTCTTGTCGCAAAGTTTGCCATACTCAGGCTTCGTCATAGTGGTAATCGTAACGCCACCCTTCGGACCGAGGTAGAAGGCATTGCTCTTCGACTTCACAACAGGACCGATATCCTCTCCGTCGTCACTCTGCGCAAAGATTGGCATAACGGCAAACATTGCCGCAACTAACATTGATAGTTTTTTCATAATTTGAATTTTTTTGGGTTAGAAATATTATTTATATAAACACTAATCAGAGTTCCGGATTTATACGGCAATCCGACTTTTGGAACACTTTTCCACAAAGCACCGAAAAACCGCAGATTTTGGCTGAGCATCGCTTTTCGGGGAGCAAAGCATTGCTTCTCTCCCGAAAAAGCATTGCTTCTCTCCAAAAAAAGCATAGCTCCACTCTTACAGCATCTGTTTTCTTTACAAAATGAAGCAAAAAAGTGTTCTAAACTTCTTATTTCTGCATAAAAGCCTGACAGCAAGCTCTTTATCATCCAACTGCGCACTCTGTTGCCCTCTGTCATAAAATGAGGAGCAACTAAATCAGAAAACTTGAAACGCCAACCGTTTTTTTTCTTTGTCAGTGCACCCCCTGATACTTGCATTCGCTAATCTTCTTGCCGCAGGTGGGACAAAGCTTCTCGGCATGCTTCTCCGGTTGAGCCACGCGCTTTTCTGCCGGCCTCGGCTCTGCCACAGGATGCTTGCCCCGGTATCTGCACTCCATTATGTCTTGCCGGCATGTGGCACACCGGGTCTTCTTCGTGAAGTTGAAGGCAAGAGCCTCGCTGAACAGCCGCAAGCCGTCGGCTTCCACCTCAATCTGATATGTGGCATTGCTGCCCGTTGGCCTCTCGGTGAACGAGTAGCTGCCATTTGCCGATTTCGACAAAGCCATTGTGTTGTCGCCCTTTCTCACGCTCACCGTCAGGCTTTTGCCTTGCCACACGGATGGCACGGAGAGCGAGAACGAGCACTTCACGGATTCGCCGTCGAAGTATCTCAGCGTGCCTGAAGTTTGCCTTGCGGCAAAGCTCTCGCCGTCGATATATTTCAGGATACCCGTCTTGCCGTTTACCGAAACAACGGCGGTGTTGTTTTCAAAAGGCGACGCCGACGCAAACTGGCATGGAGCTATCACTGTGGCGCCATTAGAGTAGCCGTACAGTCCGCCTTGCATTACGGGCGAAATGCCTTTCACTCCAGAATAGGTTGCATCCGTATACGGCACTTCTTTGCCACACTTGCTGAACGACTCAAAGCGGTAGAGATAGTCGAGCGAGCGGCTCTGCGGCCACCGCGCCGGCACACAGGTGGCGCCACTGCCGGGATTGAACGTGTATAGCTTGCCGTCGGTGTCCCATACGTAAACCACGCCGCCGGTCATGTTTGTGCCGCCATACACTTCGGCAACGCCCTTGAACAGAAACCTCACCTGCGTGCCGCTCTTGTTTATCAAGTGATACTGCTTGTTTTTGAAAACTGCCGCATATCCTTCAACAAAGGGTTTTATCCTGTCATACTTGCCGTCGAAGCCCAACGCCTCGTTGCCGTAGCAGTCGATATATCCCAACCTGCCGCTATCGTCCGCCACGGAAAGCAAACCGTCTGAATAGAACTTCTGTCCGTTCAGCGTGTAGTATTTCTTGCTGAAGGGATAATACTTTCCGTCGTCCGTGAGGCATCCCCTGATACACTCCCTCTGTCCGTCAGTATAGGTAAGCAATGCCTTGTGGTCGTAGAAACGGCTTATGGCACCGTTGCTGATGGGGGCTACCGCTGTTCCGTCGGCACGCAGCAGTCCCACCATGCC
Organism: uncultured Prevotella sp.; assembly: GCA_934219025.1. Taxonomy (GTDB): domain Bacteria; phylum Bacteroidota; class Bacteroidia; order Bacteroidales; family Bacteroidaceae; genus Prevotella. Next base: position 7,007 of record CAKQDG010000005.1, read on the forward strand.
GCCACGGGTGGCCCTGTACAGATCATTGCCCATGCGCACAATCCCGGAATATTCGCCGGGCGGCAACAGCCACGCCACAGTCTGGGCGGACGCCTTATATGGCAGGGCGACCGTCATCATCACCATCACCCTGCCGATTATCTTCCTTATCTTCATTGGCTACTTCTTTTTCTTCTTGAACATCTTGCCTATGGCACGCAATGACGACACCTTGGCCTGGTTCACCACAAGGTCTACTTCCTTGTTTATACACTTCACTCTCACCACGCCAGAGCGCTCGTCGGTGCTCTCGTTAGACTGCACGCCGATAAACAGTTTTCCCTTGGCCAGATCTGCCGTTACCCAGTCTGGCTTGGAACTGATCTCCACGTCGTCGGGGCGGTTGCTGTTCACCGTCACTATTTCCACAAAATCCTCTTTCGGCTTGCTCTTGAAGTCGAGGCGACTTTCCGACAATGACAACTCCACGTTTATCACTTCCGGTTTCACCTCCTCTACGGAATCCACCTCGGGGGCTACCGACTTGCTTTTTGAACTGCGTGCCGACTTGCCCGACTTGTGAGAAGAGTTGCGCGTGGACTTGCCCGACTTGATGGTGCTGATGTTTCTGCTGCAGATGGCAATCTGGTTGTCGCACATAGTTTTCTTGTCGGCAACGGTGTAGACCACCTTTGCCGCCTTGAACTTCTTTATCGCCATCGTCTGCGACTCAACGGTGAGCTTCTGCTGCAGGCGCTGCCCCTCGATAAACAGTTTGTCGCCGCTTGACTGAGCTGACATACTCAGAGAACTAAGCAATAGAGTCAGACTCATCAAAATCCGTATAAATCTTAACCTTCTCATCTGTTTTTATTTTTAAAGTCGTTAATTGCATCCACTCTCTTCTTGTAAGCCTCAGCAAGAGCTGTCTCGCCGATGGCTTCCAGTTCCTTTGCCTGGCGGTCAAGCTGCACGGCGGTGGAGTCTATAGCCGAGCGTATTTCTTTTTTCTTCGCCAGAATCTCGTCGTATTCCTTCTTCAACAGGCTGTTCCCCTTTGCCATGCGCTCCGCCTCGCTTGCCGCGGCGTATGCCATAAGCAGGTTTTTCTCGTAGTTTTCAGCTTCCACATCTTGCGACAGACTCATGTATCTGTTCACTTGCGACAGTTTTGCCGTAAGCGTGGCCTTCTGCTCGGTCTGTATCTTTTGCTGCATTGCCAGCTCGGTTTGTGCCCGGCTTTCTCCCTGCTTGTATTTCACGATGCCCAACACTGCCCCCATCAGCACTATCGCTGCAATAGCCGCTGCAGCAATGGCAAATTTGCGCTGTGGCGACGAAGATTTCCGCAGTCCGTTGATGTTCTCCAGCGCAACCCTCATCTGCGACGAAGTCTGATACCTCAGTTCCTGCTTCTTCTGGCAAGCCGTTGCCACAATGTTTCTGAGAGCCTTGCTCTTGATCTTGCCTGTCGGGATTTTTGTCTTTATCTGCTTCTCCAGGATTTCGTGACGGGCTCCTTCAAACGGTGTGTGCCCCACGATACACTGATACAAGAGTATTCCCACGGCATAGATATCGGTTGTCTGGTTCTGGTGGGACAAGTCGCCAAGAGCGAGTTCGGGTGCAGCATATTCCGGCTTGCCCATAAACTTGCCTGCCACGGTGAGGGCCTTGTCGCCGGTGGTGAGATTGTTCATCTGCTTTGCAATGCCGAAGTCAATGAGTTTGATGTGTCCTTCGGCTGTGAGCATGATGTTCGACGGGTCGATATCCCTGTGGATATATCCCGCATCGTGTAGAGCCATAAGTCCCGACAATACGTTCATCACCACGACCACGGCAAAATGCTCCGGGTCGTTCTTGTAGTCTTGCAGCATCTTTATGGCAAAAGGCACGTCTTCTCCGTTGCGGTCGCGCGTCTTCCCCTCCAGAACGTCGGAGAGCGACACCCCGGTGAGCAACTCGCTTATCACATGACAGTGGCGCACGGCATTGTTTCTTCCGTCTTCACCGTTCACTTCGATAAAGCCGAGCATCTCCACAAGATTGTCGTTGCGCAACTGTATTTCGGCTTCCCTCTTTGCCCTTTCGTATGCACTTGCCGGAAGGTCGTCGTACATGAATTTCACGGCAACGTCTCTTGTTGCCCCAGTGTGTTCGTCAATGCGAAGTCCACGATACACTTTTCCCATTCCCCCTTCACCAATCGGCATTTCATCGGTGCTCACCTGATAGAAGATGCCCTGTCGTCTTTCCGACTCGCCTTGAAGTTTAATTATAGCCATAATTACTTGATTTTCTTTTTTAATGTTGTAACATCTCTCCTTGTCTGACTGATTATTCTCCGCGCCTCAACTGTTGGCACATAGAATGTTCCGTCTTTGTCTTTCGCAGCAGTTTCCTGTTGCATTGCAGCCGAGTTGTCGTTGATATACTTTTGAGTTCTATCCAGGAAATCAAGAACGTTAGACAACTTCTTTTCCCTGATTTCCTTCTCGACCTTTTTCAGCAGACTTTTCACTTTAGCAAGTCTGCCCTTGTTCTTTTCAGCCACCTTGCCCTTGCTCCTGTCCTTACACTCAAGCATGGAGTTGAGCTCCTTCAGCACATTGTCGAGCAGTTCCGGGCTCTTTGCTGGCGGCAACGGTTTTTCGGAGTCCTTTTCCTTTTTCTCTACTTTCTTAGTCTTGGTCTCACTGTCCTTTCCGCCCTTGGCAGAGTCAGTCCTTGCCCGGTGTCTTGCCTTCATTATTGAATCCACATTGACAGAATCATTCAGCACCGGCGACAGGGGGCGCACCCTTGGCAAAGCAGAATCCCCTGGCATATCTTCGTCCACTATGCCATCGCCGGAACCGATACCCGTAGCGTTGCCGCCCATTGACATCATGGCGGAACCGTTTTTTCCTGAACCTTTGTGCAAAGCGGCGATAAGCAAGGCTAATGCCGTAATGGCGACAACGGCACAGAGGGCCAGACAGAATACTCTGATGCGTTTCTCACGTTTGTCTTTCAGCAGGGAATCCGTTTCCATTCTGATAATGGCAAGCGTGTGGTTGTCGTGGTGTCCACCGTTCTTGAATCCAATCCGGTCCACCTCGGCAGACAGTCTTTCGACGAGCGGTTCCACATTGCCCGAAAGAGAAAGTTTCTTTTCCAGTTTCTCTTTCGGCATTATTCCCCATATGCCGTCGGTACACAGTACGAAGCGGTCGCCTTTCTTGAATGGCAGTTCGTCTATTTGCGGAATATTGTTTACGGGGTGCCCCAAGTTGCGGCTCACCACGTTCGACTGCGGCGATGTGCGCGCCTGTTCCGGAGTGAGCACCTTTTTCCTTACCAGTTCGCCCACGAGCGAATGGTCTTCAGTGCAGAACGCCGTGCGCTTGCCGCAGATGCGATAGCAGCGGCTGTCGCCTACGTGGGCTACCATTGCCGACTGTCTGCTTACGAGTATTGCCACAAAAGTTGCCCCCATGCCGGCAAGGGACGGGGTCTTGCGCACGGCATCCGTGATGGCATCGTTTGCCCTGCTCACCGCCATTTTCAGTGCTGCCGCGCGCTGCATAGTGCGGTCGCACTCACACAGCGCCCTAATTATTTCGCACTTGGCGATATACGAGGCTGTCCTGCCTCCAGGACCACCGCCCATACCGTCGCATACGACCAGGAGGAAGCCCAGCGGGGTGTCGGCAAAGCCGAAATCATCCTGGTTTTCGGCTCTCCCTCCCTGTTTTGACTCTACTGCGCCGTGAAGCGGAACAATATTTGATTGAATTTGAAACATCCGATAAACTCTTTTCTTTCCGTATGGTATGAATTCAGCCTTGCCGCCCAGAAAAGCCGGAATGTGCTCCCCTGTTTCACGGGCAAGGCGATTCACCTACACACGTGGAGTTATTTCTTTATTATAATTGGAATAGCCCTCTTCTCCTGTGCGTTGTATATGGCATACACCCCGCTGGCGTCAAGCCGGTAAGTGGCCTTCGTGGTGTTGTTCACGCTCTTCTCCACGCTCGTGGAATGAATAACGGAGTTCACAAGGTCCTTGTATGTGAACTGATAAACGGGTTTCTTCTTTACAAGCACCTTCGTCACTTTCACGAGCTGGAGCATGTCCATGTTCTTTCCGTTTTCGAAGTTACACTCAATTTCAAGCAGCAACGGCTTCGAAGCATCTTTCGTTATTTCCACCTTATGACTGAGGCTGTCGAGAACAAGGGTGCCATTAACTTCATTTACCTTTACATACTCCACCGGCATACGGTTCACAACCAGTTCGCCAGGATTGAGCAGAATGTCAAACTTCGGGTCATACTGGCTGTTCTCGTTCTTGTCGGTATCAATAATGTCTGCAAGCTTCACGCTCTGTATTGCGCCTCCCTGCTGGCTTATCAGCACATAATTCTCCGAATCCTTGTTCGACGAATAGTTTTGCTCGATTATCACGCCCGTGTAGATGCCGTTCTTGCTCCTGACAACATCGATTAGCGGACTTTGCTCAAAGATGGTCTGGTTGGGGTTGATTGGCTTGAAGGTGTATTTCACCACGTCGTTTATCTTGAACGACCTCACACTACCGTTGCCGAGATACAGACTCAGCGTGGAGTCGGTTTCCTCGGCATACTGTCCTTCGTAGGTCTCGCTATTCTTAAGCTGATATATGCGGTTGATGCCCGAGAGGGCAGTTTTTGCTCGTTTGTCACCCTTGATCGACATCACGTCTTTCCAGTCCACGACATAGCTGTTGGGGGTCATCTCGAGATACTTCACCGTGGCGCCACTCTCAAGGATCTTCACTCTCGATGCCTTCATTGCGCCATTCACTATCACGCTTCCCAGCATCAGTGTGCGGCTACCCTTCACGCCCTGAAATTCGTCGTTCTTCTCAGCCCAGTCTATCCATTCCTTGCTCAGCGAGTTCTCCGGATAAGCCTGCTCGCCCGAAACGGTGGCCTTGCCGTTGTTAATGCAAATCATGGCATTGTCGGTATGCACAGTGAGCTTGCCCATTCCGTCCTGATGTTTGATATAGCCGTTGAGCACGGAACCGTCTTTCAGAAAAATCTTCTGCACTATTATCGCATTGGCAGAGATGGCTGCCGAGAGGAGTGCGATGAAAACAAATAATATCTTCTTCATAATTTTCAGTTTACTTTGTATGTGGACTTTCCAATAATTCTTTCACGTATTTAGCCTTTATGCCTCCGTTGAAGTTCTCCTGCTTTATGCCGGAGTTCAACACGCCGATGAGCATGCCCTTGTCGTTGAAGATAGGCGAACCGCTTGCGCCTCCAGCCGATACTGCATCGAAGTTAAACTTGTATTCTTCGCTGTTTTGGCTGATATGCCCGGTGTGGCAGAACACCTGTATTCCTTTTTCCGACTTTGAACTCTGGATGCTCAGTCCGTGAGGGAAACCTATGGTAAACATGGTTTTTCCCACTTTCAGCGCTTCTTCCGAGTCATCGAGAGAATCTTTCACGTTGATAAACGTTGAATGTTTCGTCGGAAGCTCCATCTTGTCGCTCTGTATCAGGGCAACGTCTTTGTTTATGTCTTCACCAGCCGAGAGAACCGTGCATTTCACGGCGTTTTCAGAAGAGAAGAACTTGCCCTGCGGCACAAGCAACACTCCATCGCTAACACCTTTCACCTTTATCTGTGAAATATATGCCGAAAGGCCCTCGGGCGTTATGCCCATGCTTGCAAGTATGGCTGCCCTCGTTTCGGCAATCTTTGCAAACTGCTCGCGATACCAGTTTTCCATAATCGTGATTCTGTCGTCGAAGAGCCACGGCTTTATTATATGGAGATTCGTTATCAGCTGTCCGTCGTCGGAGATGAAAAAGCCCGTACCCGTGTATGTGCAATACTGATAGAACTGTTGTTCAGTAAGCACATCCTTGTTTACCGGCACTTCTGTGCCGTTGATGTTGATGAACACAAACTGGGTAGGGAAGCCCAATTTCTTGAAATCCTCATCGCTCAGTCCGTCGGCAGTTACCTCATAATGGAACAAGCCCACGAGCATAACCACAGAATTGCTGTAGCGGTCGTTGATAGCTTCCGTGTCTAAAGTTTTTCCGTTAGGAATTATCTTCGTGGCTCCAAAGCCCACACCCACAATCACCAGAACCGCAGCGGCAATTCCCAAGACAGTCTTCCATGCCGAGCTTGGCCATGGCAATGTGCTGAGGTCTACAGGTACGCCGCCGCAGACCACGGCATCAGATTTTTTTATCCTCACTTGTGTGTTCGACTGTATCTTCTGTCCGTTCACAGTCGTTCCATTCTTGCTGTGGTCAAAGATATACATCTTTCCGTCCTTGCCCTGTTTCACGGTGGCATGGTAACGGCTCACCGTTGCCCCGGAAATCTGCAGGTCGTTGTTGAAATGGCTTCCGATACCGAATATTGCCCGGTATGCCGAGTTGTCTTCCGGCATGGGCACTTGGCTCCACTGTAGTTCCACATCGGCAAAGCGTATGGCGTCGCCCCTTCTCACCTTCACCTGCTTGCCGGCTTTTATGGGCTGGTTCATTATAAATGTACCGTTGTGGCTCCCTTTGTCCTCAATGGTGATGTCGCCATTGTTTAGCAATGTGAGTTCGGCATGCAGCGAACTCACCTTGTCGCTATGCAGTACGATGTCGCAGCTTGCGTCGCGACCTATCTTCAATAGTCTCATAGTGTTATGTTTTTAAGTGGTAATAAATTAGCGAAAACGTTTCGACTCCCCCTGTTTTTTTGGATTAGTCTCATTGCTGCTTGCCTGCTTCGTCCTGGCTCTGTTGTTTTCAGCAGACTTTTTGCTTGCCGCCTTTTTCTTGTCGGCAGGCGTAGCCTTCTTTGTTGTTTCTTTCTTAGCCTTGTCTACCGAGTCTTTTTTAGCTTTCTCCAGGGAATCCTTCTTTGCATTGTCTGTGGAATCCTTCTTGTGCAGCGTGTCCACAGCGGCTACTCCATCCGGCTGGCTTTCGTTGCTGCCCATATTTCTTGTGCCGTAGAAGATGCCGCCGGCAAGGACAAGTGCCACAAGTCCGATGACGACATAGCGCATGCTGGCAGAACTGCTCTTGGGCACCATGTTCCAGTCGAGCCGAGCCACATGGGCAAATGATATATTGTCCTTGCGCGTAACGGGCACGGGCACATTAGGCGAAATTCTTATTCCGTTCACGTAAGTTCCGTTGTGGCTCTGGTCCACGATTGTCATTTTCCCCGACGGGGAAACATTCAATACCGCATGTCGGCGGCTTATCACGTCGGTGCTGTCGTTGATGACGATGTCGCATCCGTTTTCTCTTCCGATAGAATAAACTTTCATACTTTATGGGTTATGTGGTTACTATTTCATTATCTGCTTTATCTTGTCTGTGGCATACTTTCCCATCTTCTTGTCTTTTTGCAAAAGAGAGTCGATTTTTGCCATAGCCTCTTCTTTTCTCTGCAGCGAGTCTTTAAGCATCTTGCAGCTGTCGGCACTGGTGTTTTTACTGCCGGAACATACGCTACCTCTGCTGCTGCACTGTATCATATTGAGCGACAGGCTGATTGCGAAAAGTGCCACGAGGCATCCGATTATGTATTTTGTTTGTTTAGACATCTTTGCTTTCTTTTTAGAGTTAATATTCATTTCAACTATTGCCAGCGTCAGATTGTCGTGTCCGCCGCCTCCGGAGCGTCCCAGGTTGTCCACGCTGGTGGCGATATTGTCGGTTGTCACTCCGAGTTTTGCATTTTTTGCGGTGAACATCTTCAGGAGTTCATTTTCGGGCATGGTGCCGTGTATGCCGTCGGAACACAAGACGAAGCGGTCTCCTTTCTCGTATGCCACCTCGTGAATCTCCACCTCCACATCTGGTTTCACTCCGAGTGCACGCGTTATCACGTTAGACTGTGCCGAGAGCCTTGCCTGCTCTTCGGTTATCACTCCCTGCGACACCATGTCGAATACGAGTGAGTGGTCGAAGGTGCGGAACACTTTGTTGTGGCCCCTTAGTTGATACACGCGGCTGTCGCCCACATGAGCGATGAAAGCCGACTTCTCGTTCACGAGCAGCACGGTTGCCGTGGATCCCATTCCGGCAAGGGCCGGCACTTCGTTTCCGCGCTCTATGATAGCCATGTTTGCGCGGCGAATAGCCTTTATTATCACGTTGGGCACGGCTTCATCGCCGATGCTGTCGGCAATGCCGGCAATAATTTCTTCAACGGCGATGGTGGATGCAGTTTTTCCTCCCGGTCCGCCTCCCATACCGTCGCACACGGTGACGAGATATCCCAGTTTCGTGTCTTTCCATCCGTATGAGTCCTGGTTTTCCTGTCTTCCGCCGATTCTGGATTCAGCGAAGGCAGTCAGGATTTTCGTTTCGGCAGAATATATTTTCTGTAGTTCCATATTCCTAAATGATTGTTAGAATTATTATAAAAGCCACTGCAGCCAGAGCCACGATCATTATCATTATTGTTGCCACATTGTCTTGTGCCCACGTCTTTATGCGTTCTGCTGGCGAGGGGTCTGGCAGAAGAGCCTGTGCTATGGCGTTTTTGAATTCCATTGCCGTCTGGTATCTCCTTGCCTGTTCTTTTTCGGTTGCCTTCCATATCACGCGCATCAGCTTTTGCGGAATTTTCGGGTTTGGCGGCAGCGGTTCCTTTATCTGTCGGGCAAGAGTCTCGGCTTCCGACTGCTGGTCCATGGGGTTTTCTCCCGTGAGCAGCTCGTAGAATGTGATGCCCAGCTCGTAGATGTCGGTTGTGGCGTTTATCACGGTGGCGCCGTTTCCTTCTTCGCGGCGTATCTGTTCGGGGGCGGAGTATTGCGGCGTACCGATAAATCCGTATTGCGAGAATTTGTTTCCGCCGTTCATTCGTGATATTCCCAGGTCCATGAGTCTCACGTTCGACTCGTTTTCTATCATGATGTTCGACGGTTTGATGTCGCGGTGTATCACTCCGCGCGAGTGTACGTAGTCGAGGGCATCGAGCACCGACGACACGGCGTTGCATATCTTCTCCACGCGGTTTGGCGAGCCTTCGAGTTTTTTTATGAACTTGTCGATGTCTTCGCCGTGCACAAAATGGCTCAGGATGAAGATTGGTCCGTTGTCGGGCGCATATTCGCAGTAGCCTATCATCTCCACGAGATTGGGGTGGCGGAATGCCAGCGATGCTTCTTGCTTGGCGCGCTCGCGTATCATCTTGTTGTTGGCATAATAGTCTTTCACTCTTTTTATCGCCACGGGAGCCCCGTTGTTGCAGCGGTATCCGCGATACACGTCGCCCATGGCTCCGCTGCCGAGCGGTGGTTCGCTGGGGTTGTAGCAGTACCATTCTCCCATCACGTAGAGGTAGAGATAGGGGTCGTTTTTGCGCTGCACGATTGTTTTCTTTACGGGATTTGCCATATCCGTTATTTTTCTGAATTAATACTCTGTATGTTCTCTTTCCACTTTTTTATGTCGGCAAGATATGTTGCTGCCATCTCAGTGTATTTCTTGTCGCCGGCTTCCTTGGCGTATGTCAGAGTCTTGCTGAAAAGTTCTTCTGCCTTGTTTCCGTCTCTTTCGGGCACGGCTTCCGTGCGCTGTTCTGCCTTCCAGTAGTCGCATGCCAGTTCAAAGAGTGCGTAGTAGTTTTTCGGGTTCTGGTCGGTGGCCGTTATCAGCAGTCGGTGGGCCTCGTTCGGGTTCATCGTAATTTTCAGGTTTGCCTGCATCTGTGATATGGAGTCGGGGCAGTAGTCGTCGGCAAGTTTGCTGCGGAACATAAGTCGGCTCAGAAGATAAGTAGCCTTGTCGTTGCCGTTTGCCGAGAGGGCTTTCAGATTTCCGAGAGCTCCGGTTGCGGTGTCGGGGGATTTCAGTTCTTCCACAACTGCCGACAGGCTGGTGCCTGAGGTTGACGCCGTGTTGTCTTGCTGTGCCGCGGCGTTACCGGTTGAAGCTTGGCTGCCGCCGAACATTGCGATTCCGCCTATGGCGAGTGTGCATGCTGCAACTCCGCCTATTATATATGAGTATGCCGGTTTCCATTCAAATCCCCCGGCGTTGAGGTCGAGCTGTTCGAGTGCCACTCTGAATTCTGCTGCGCTCTGAAAGCGTTTTGCCCTCGATTTTTCTGTTGCCTTGGCTATGATGCGGCGTAGCCCCTTGTTTTTCACGAGTTTCAGCGGCAGTGGCGAGTGTAGCTGCTTTTGCAGGATTTCGGTTCTGTCGCCCTCGAACGGCACGTGGCCCACGATACACTGGTATAGCAGTATTCCCACGGCATAGATGTCGGTGGTCTGGTTTTGTTCGTCGATGGCTCCGAGCACGAGTTCGGGTGCTGCATATTCGGGCTTGCCTATAAACTGTCCAGCCTGTGTCAGGTGTTTGTCGTTTGTGGTGAGCGTGTTTATCTTCTTTGCTATGCCGAAGTCGATGAGTTTTATTCGTCCGTCGGCAGTTATCATGATGTTTGTTGGGTCGATGTCGCGGTGGATGTATCCTGCATCGTGCATGGTCATGAGTCCAGACAGTATGTTTTTCACTATGTCCACGGAGAAGCGGTTCACGTCTTGCTGGTAGTTGCGGAAGAGCTTTTCGGCAAATGGCACGAAGTGTCCTTGCTGGTCTACGAGTTTTCCCGTGAACAGCGAGTCGAGCGATACGCCTTCGAGCAGTTCGCTCACCACATGGTAGTGGTGTCGCTTTTCGCCGAGCATGCCCTTGTCTTCTGTTTCGATGAATCCGAGCATCTCCACCAGATTTTCGTGGCGAAACTGTATTGCAGCCTCTCGTCTTGCTTTTTCTATAGCGTATGGCGGAAGGTCGTCGTACATGAATTTCACTGCCACGTATTTTATGCTGCCGGTGCGTTCGTCGATGCATTTTCCCTTGTACACCTTGCCCATTCCGCCGGCGCCCAGCGGTTCGTCTTCGGTGTCAAACTCGTAGTAGATGCCCTTGAGTCGCTCAGCCTTTCCTTGTATTTTGTATACAGACATTTTTCTTTTGATAAATTATATTTTTCATTACATTGGCACGGTGCCGCCATGGTTGTTTCCGGTCATCGAGCCGTCCATTCCCACTGTGCCTCCGGCTGCATTGCCGTAGCTTTCGGTGCCCCAGTTTGTAGGAGCATTGCCATAAGGGGTGAATCCGCCTTCGGCGCGCGTGTCGCCTTTTGAGAACGAAGGTATTTCGTCTTCCATCTCTTCCTCTTCGGCGGCAACGGGTATAAAGTTCTGCGATACGCTCAGATTGAGTTTTGCCGCATCCACAAGGATTACGAGCAGTTCGTAGTTGTCGCCTATTGTTATTATGTCGCCGTTATGACATTCCACGGCGGTGAATCCTATTGTCTCGCCGTTGAGCATGGTGCCGTTGGTAGACTGTGTGTCGGTGATGGCGGCAATAATTCCGCCCGTGTTTTTTATCTGCCTCACCACGAGCACGGCATGGTTTGCCGACACGGTGCTTTCGGGCAGTCTTATGTCAGAGTCACCGCCCTGTCCTATTGTGTTGCGGCCTATCTGCAGCGGCCAGTATTCGCCGGCGGCGGTTCTGGAGATGGAATACAGGAATCCCACTACGGGTTTGCCAGGATGCACTGTGGTCTGTATCGGCCTCACGCTCTGCCCGTTGTTTGCCGCAGCTGCCGGCCCCTCGTGGTTCATCATTCCTGGAACCACGGTGCCGCGTGCTGCCGACTGGCTTCCGCGGGAATAAAAATTAGAAGACTCTCCTCCGAAATTCTTATTTGCATTTGGATTTCCAGGCTCAAGGCCTTGGATAACGGTTTTGTTCTGTGACATAATCTTATATGTTTTAAGTTTAACTTTGTTTTTTAAGGAATGCACTCGGTATGTATGCGGTGACGGCGGTCACCAGTCCGTCTACCATCACTGCCACGCGCTGCTGCCCGTGGTAGCGCGCCACTCTGCCTACGACGCCCTTGAAGGCGCCGTCGGTAATGCTCACGATGTCGCCCGTTTCGAATTTCTCGATACGAGCGCTCGAAATTATGATGTCGGTAGCTTCAGCTTCGCAGATAATCTTCATGCTCTGCATCTGCGAAGCGGATATGGTGAGTGGGGTCTTGTCTTTTTTGCGGTTTGATATTGAATAGCGGTAGTAGAATCTAAGGTAGGGCAGATTAACATTGTCGTAGACGTATTGCTTTATCTCCTCCTCCGTGCCGTATACGAAGAGCGTGTTGGGCAGCCGCGAGGAGTTCACCCTCTTTCGCTTGCCGCCCACAAGTTTCATCGTGGAAACCGTGGGGCAGAAGGCGTCCATGCCTTTCGACCGCAGATAGTCGCAGGCTTTCATCTCGCGTCCGTATGTGGCACGCAGTGCATACCACCGCGGAGCGGCTTTATTCTTGGAATCTAAACGGGGGGGGTAATTTTTGGCAGGCGCATTATGGGTGGACACCCCTTTTTGTGTTTTCTTGTCAGCCGTGGCTGATTTCACTTCGGGGATGGCGCCGGATGCAAGTCCTGCGCATTGAAGGGCGAGACCGCCTCTTCTCGTTTTTTCAAAAGTATTCATCTGTCAAGGAGAGTGTTGATTCTAGGCAGAATCACGTTTTTCTTTCTTTCCTTGCACACCTGCTTCAGAGTGCAGGCAAGCTGTGTGGCGTTACGGTTTCCGACACCTAACGCTTTCTTTCTACAGTCTATTTCTTTTTGTGCTGACTCCTGAGCTATCACGTCAGGAGAGCCGGTAGTTTAAATTTTTGTTCTGTGCAAATGTAGTGTATTTTTTTTATAAGTCAAAGAAAAATCAGTGAAAACTTTTCGTTGCTATTTTTGTTGTATATATAATAACGTGTACGTATTATGGCTTAAACGTCGGCATTTCGGTTTAAGCGGTCGGAAAACGGGTTCGGATTTTTTCGGAAAACACAGATTTCATGCCTTGCGTGCCATCGCCAGCGGCACACAGAGTCTATTTTATCCCTGCCTCTCCAGCTTCTCGTCATGGTGAAGCTATCGGATACCGACAGTGGAGCAACGCTTCAGTGGGAGTATAGCTATGCTGCACTTCCGGTATCAGAATGTTTCTCGATTTTGGTACTGCCTGTATCATGTGGCGAGATACCGGATTTTATGGTGTCTGCGCATGTCGCCAGTACTGGCCAGGAAGAAAAAATCTGACCGCTCGCTTGCATATCTCGCAAATCTGAACTACCTTTGTTGAAAGTATATGCAAAACAACTTCTGACAAAGTATTTTTTATATGCCACGAGAATACAAACTGAAGAAAAAGGAATGGGACAAGGACGAAAGAACGGTTTCGACCGACGTGTTCCAGAGATATATTAAAAAGGAAAAACAAATTGATGACCAAATAATAAAACAACAAAGCACTATGGCAAAAGTATATATGTTTCTTGCCAACGGATCGGAAGAGATCGAATCGCTCATCCCCGTTGACGTGTTCCGCCGAGGCGGAGTGGAAGTGAAGACCGTGAGCATCACTGGATCGGAATTCGTGGAAATGGCACACGGAGTAACGCTGAAAGCCGACCTGAAATTCGAGGATGCCGATCTGAGCGACGCCGACTTGCTCATGCTGCCCGGCGGACTGCCCGGGGCTACAAACCTGAACGACCACGAGGGCGTGCGCCAGGCAATGCTGCGCCAATATGAAAGCGGGAAACTCGTTGCCGCCATCTGTGCCGCACCGATGGTGCTCGGCAGTCTGGGCATTGTGAAGGGAAAACGCGCCACATGCTACCCCGGATTCGAGAAATATCTCGACGGCGCCACTTACACCCACGAACTGTGCACCGTAGACGGCAAAATCATAACCGGCGAGGGCCCAGCCGCCACTCTGCCGTATGCCTACACTCTGCTCGCCATGCTCACCACCGAGCAGACGGCTCATGCCGTGGCAGAAGGAATGATGTATCTGCATCTGATGGAAAAATAAACTCATGATGAGCAACAACCAATATGTGATAATCGTGGCCGGAGGCAAGGGATTGCGCATGGGCAGCGACATCCCAAAGCAGTTTCTGCCCATTGCCGGCACACCGCTGCTGATGCACACCATACAAGCTTTCAGGGATTTTAACCCCCTGATGCATATTATCCTGGCATTGCCACGCCACCAGCAAGATTACTGGAAGGAACTGTGCTGCAAACACGGGTTCAACGAACCTGTTACCGTTGTAGATGGCGGACAAACACGATTTCATTCCGTGAAGAACGCACTCTGCGCGATTCCCGACGATGAGGAAGGCGTCGTGGGTGTGCACGACGGCGTGCGCCCGTTCCCCTCGACAGACACCATAGAGCGCGTTTTCGCGGAAGCTGAAAAAAGCGGAGCCGCCGTGCCCGTGGTGCCTGTAATTGACACGCTGCGCCACATCGCGGCAGATGGGGAAAAATCTGAAACCGTGGCGCGGAGCGAATACCGCATCGTGCAGACGCCGCAGGCCTTCGGCATACAGCTTTTGAAAAAGGCTTACAGGCAGGAGTTCTGCAACTTCTTCACAGACGACGCATCAGTGGCTGAATCCGACGGAAACCGGATTTCACTCGTGGAGGGCAACCGGGAGAACATAAAGATTACCACTCCGTTCGACCTCGCCGTGGCGGAGAGTGTTATAAAAAAAGTAGAAAAGTAGAAAAGTAAAAAAGTAAAAAATAGAAAAGTTAAAAAGGGGAACGCGAAAAATAAAAGGGGAAATAAATAGCTGATGCTTGATATTCTGAGCCAGGACATACAATATCTGCCGGGCGTGGGTCCTAAAAAAAAGGAGATGCTGCAGAAGGAATTGGGTATTTCAACAATATCCGACCTGCTCGAATATTACCCCTACAAATACATCGACCGAAGCAAGATATACCGCATCGACGAACTGCGCAGCGACATGCCGTTCATACAGATAAAGGGACGCATCCTGAGCTTTGAGGAATTTGGCAGCGGACCGCGGAAGAAAAGGCTCGTGGCTCATTTCTCCGACGGCACGGGAGTGGCAGACCTCGTGTGGTTCTCCGGCATAAAATATGCCACACAGCAATATAAGGAAGGTATAGAATATATCGTGTTCGGCAAGCCGTCGATATTTGGTGGCAGATACCAGTTTGCCCACCCCGACATGGACAAGGCTGCCGACCTGCAACTCTCGCAGATGGGAATGCAACCATACTATATCACCACGGAGAAAATGAAAAAAGCCGGGCTCACATCTCGCTCTATAGAGAAAATCACAAAGAGCATTGTGGAGAAAATGACCGAGCCGCTGGCCGAAACCCTGCCGCCTTTCATCGCAAACCGGTTGCGCCTCGTGTCGAGAGACACGGCAATGCGAAACGTGCACTACCCGAAAAATTCTGAAGACCTGCGCAATGCCCGCTTCCGCCTGAAATTCGAGGAGCTGTTCTATGTGCAGCTCAACATACTGAGGTATGCTTCCGACCAAAAAAGAAAATACCGCGGATACATATTCCAGCATGTGGGAAAGATTTTCAACGAATTCTACAGCAGTCATCTGCCATTCCCTCTCACCGACGCCCAAAAGCGCGTGATAAAGGAAATAAGGCGCGACCTGGGCAGCGGACGGCAGATGAACCGGCTGCTACAGGGCGACGTGGGCAGCGGAAAAACTCTCGTGGCACTGATGACAATGCTCATCGCGCTCGACAACAACTACCAGGCTTGCATCATGGCCCCAACAGAAATCCTTGCAGAACAGCATATTGCCACGATACGAGAGTTTCTGGGCGATATGGACATCCGCGTGGAACTGCTCACAGGTATCGTGAAAGGAAAGCGGCGGCAAAAGGTGCTCGACGGACTTGCCGACGGCAGCGTGGACATCCTCGTGGGCACTCATGCCGTGATAGAAGACACGGTGCAGTTTGCACGGCTCGGACTCGTGGTGGTGGACGAACAGCACCGCTTCGGCGTGGCACAAAGGGCTAAACTCTGGAACAAGAGCAAAAACCCGCCACACGTGCTCGTGATGACCGCCACGCCAATACCGCGCACCCTGGCCATGACAATCTACGGCGACCTCGACGTGAGCGTAATCGACCAACTGCCGCCCGGACGCAAGCCCGTGGTCACGCTTCACAAATACAACAACCAGACAACGAGCCTCTACAACGGCATACGCCAACAGATAAACGAGGGCAGACAGGTGTATATCGTCTTCCCGCTAATAAAGGAAAGCGAAAAACTCGACCTGCAAAACCTTGAAGAGGGATTTGAAACACTACAGCAAGTATTCCCCGAATTCAAACTCAGCAAAGTGCACGGCAAAATGAAAGCTGCCGAAAAAGAAGAAGAAATGCAAAAGTTTGTTAAGGGCGATACTCAAATCCTCGTTGCCACCACCGTCATCGAAGTGGGGGTGAACGTGCCAAACGCATCGGTTATGGTGATACTCAATGCCGAGCGCTTCGGACTCTCGCAGCTACACCAGCTCAGGGGCAGAGTGGGAAGAGGAGCCAGCCAGTCTTACTGCATCCTCGTGACAAAGCCTCAACTCACAACCGAAACAAGAAAGCGCATTGACATAATGTGCGACACAAACGACGGATTTCAAATCGCCGAAGCCGACCTGAAACTGCGCGGACCGGGCGATCTGGAGGGCACACAGCAAAGCGGAATGGCTTTCGATCTGAAGATAGCCGACATCGCACGCGACGGACAAATCGTGCAGATGGCACGCGAGGAAGCTCAGCAGATTATCGACAACGATCCCATGTGCAACAAGACTGAAAACAATATGCTCTGGCAGCGGCTTGCAGCTCTGCGCAAAAGCAACATAAACTGGTCGGCCATATCCTGAAAAAGCCTCGAAACACACCCCCAAAATGAAAAAAACATCTATGCAACTTGCACAAAAACAAGCACTTCGCAAGTTGCTCCATGTGTTAAACACACACTAAAAACTGTTAAGCAAAGAACAACTTTCAAATATTTTTACTATCTTTGCAAAGAATTTGTAATCGTAATGAAGAATATCCACTCCTTTTTTTGAATATCCCTCATCACGATTAACCTTAATCACATACGATGTGTCTGGCAACACCTAAGCCACACATTCAACTTAAAAAATAATTTATGCAATTAAGAAAGACTTTAAAAACATTCGCAATAACTGCAATTATGACTCTTGCAACCATTCCTGCCACAGCACAGGACCTTCTTGCAAGACAAGCCCCGGTAGACAAAAAGATGAAAGCCGTTGATACTCTCGCATTGAGAAATATCGTGCAAAGAGAACAGAACGAAGCTCCATCGGCACAACTATACAAAGAATGGAACAACCGATACGCTCACCGCGCAACAGAACTTCCTGATTCATTCAACATTAACCTGAGACACTTCTGCATGCCTACAACAAGCCGTATCATTACGTCAAACTTCGGTAGCCGCTGGGGACGCATGCACAAGGGACTTGACATCAAGGTATATATCGGCGACACAATACGTGCAGCATTCGACGGAAAAGTGCGCATAGTGAGATACGAAGCCGGAGGATACGGAAACTACGTGGTGATACGCCACCACAACGGACTTGAAACAATCTACGGACACATGTCGAAACAACTTGTGAACGAAGACGAAACGGTTCATGCCGGCGACCCTATCGGTTTGGGAGGCAACACAGGTCGAAGCACCGGTTCACACCTTCACTTCGAAACTCGTCTCTGTGGCGTAGCACTCAACCCGGCACTGATGTTCGACTTCAAAAACCAGGACGTTACTGGCGACAACTATCTGTTCCGCCGCAGCACATACGACAGAGAATCTCTCATCGCAACACGCAACCGCGGAAAGAACGACGATATGGCATCTGCTTCAAACAGCGAGTCTAAAGTGGGCGACAACATCGAAAGCGGAGAAGTGCGCTACCACAAAGTGGCAAGAGGCGAAACTCTGTCGAGCATAGCACGCAAGCGCGGCACTACAATCGAACAGATATGCAAGCTTAACCACATATCAAAAAGCCAGCGCGTAAAGCCGGGACAAATCCTGAGATACTCTTAAGCATAGCAATATACATCCTGAATACAGATATACAGAATACAGAAAAGGCTGCATGAACAAAAATCATGCAGCCTTTTTTCCATTTTAAGACTAAATACCGGAACTTGTTATTTCACAGCAGCCTTAGGACATTGCTTGCAAGCTTCCTTCACAGCCTTGGCATCCTTCTTGCAACAAGCGGCAGCAGCTTTTGCCTCTTTCTTGCAACAAGCCTTTGCAGCCTTTGCCTCTTTCTTGCAGCAGTCTGCCTTTGCCTTTGCCGACTGTGCCGTTGCTGATGTAGCGGCATCAACCTTAGCCTTGCAGCATTTACCAGCTTTCTTACATTCCTTCTTAGTTTTGTCGCACACCTGCTTGCCGTCACACTTCTTCTGAGTTGTGCTCTGGGCATTTACATTTGCTGTGAAACAAAAAGCAGCCATAATAGCCGCCATAACAATAGATTTCTTCATTTCTACAATTCCTTTCTTTTTTCGTTATCGTTTTCTCTTGCACTGATTGTCCAATATATCATATTTGCATCAATGCAAGAATAACCGATGCAAAGATATATCTTTATGCAAACCGCCAAAAGAAATTTATGTTATTAAAGTATAATACCAAGACAATATACCTAAATGTTGTTATTTGCCGAGATGCATTTAGGCTTTTGCCGAGTGTGTTTAGGCTTTTGTCTGTGTTGCATTTAGGCTTTTGCCGAGTGTGTTTAGGCTTTTGTCTGCCAGCCTCAGGCATAAGTTGGAGAACAACAATAATGTTGTAGTGTTCACCGCTCTCCGCAGCAATATCCGTTAGCTGCGGCCAAAAGAGCGAAAGGCAAACCAAATATGGCGAAGGCATGTGGATATTCTTCCGTAATATCCCGACATGATATTGAAACGCTCCCTGAGCGACGCCTTATGATGCCGTGTCGTGGTTCCTTCCTTCAGATAAAGGGCGAGCAGCATCCCTGAATCAAGAAGGCGCAATCCAGAATCTTCAGCACTCTTCATTATCCGTATACACCAGTCAAAGTCGGCAGAGTAATGGTAGGCAAGGTTATACAACACACCCTTTGCAATATCCGTGCGGGCATAAAAAGCCTGATGGCAAACGAGCATGCCATTGCAGAACGACCTCCACGTAAGGTTCTCCGGAGGCGAAAGACGACGGTGGCATAAGAAATTGCCTTCACCATCAACAATATCCGTATTCCCGTAGACCACGGCAGGCAGGCAGTCATTATTGTCTTGTGGAGAAGCTGCGAGGATGAAGCCTACAAGTTTTTCAAGAGTATCGGCTTCAGGCAGGGCATCGCCGGCATTAAGAAAGCATATATAGTTGCCGGTAGCCATATTCAGACCTTTGTTCATGGCGTCGTAAATGCCATTGTCGGGCTCTACGAGCAGTCTCACCTCATGCCCCCTGTCTGATGCAAACGAGCGTTCCATATAGTCCTTTGCCATGGCAACGGTGTTGTCGGTAGAGGCTCCGTCAATGATGATATGTTCGATACCGGCATATTTCTGGTCGAACACAGAGTCTAAGGTTCTCTGCAGCACAGTCTCTGCATTGTATGTTACGGTTACAAGAGTTATCTTTATCATAGTTTGTAGCGTTTTAAAGCCATTGCCTGGTTGTATGCTTCAATATATTTCATTGCAACAATATGTTGCGAATAGTTTGAATTCACCTTTTTTATTGCCTCGTTGCCCAGAGCCGCAGGGTCAGCCTCGGCTATCACCCAATAGATGCCGCGCGCCAGGTCGTCCGGATTCTTATATTCTGCCACGTACCCGTTTTTCTGGTGGTCTATCATTTCGGGTATTCCGCCGGTGTTGAATCCCACGCACGGCACTCCGCAAGCCATTGCCTCCATTATCGTATTTGGCAGGTTGTCCTCGAGCGACGGCAACACAAACACGTCGGCGGAATTGTATATGCTGGCAATTTTCTTTTCGTCGTTTATATAGCCAAGCGGATAAGTAGGCAATGGCAGCCTTTCAGCAAGTTCATCAGCCTGTCCGCCAAGTATTGCGATACCTGTATTTTCTTTTGTTTCGGGATGTAGCTCCACCATTTTATTGATTGCCGAGATGAAATAGTCCATACCTTTCCGTTTGTCGGTTACACGTTGTGAAACGAAAAGAATGAGTCGTTTGCCAGACGGAAGATTGGCATAGAGCCGAGCTTTGTTTTTGTCTTCTGTCCCGAATATCCTATTGTCTATCGTGTTTGGGACGCTCAAAATCTTTTGTCCTTCAAGCAGTCCGCTCCGTTGTGCCTTTTCTGCAAGCCATTTGCTGCATGCAACGAACAGTATGCTGTGCTTGTCGAGCATTTGCTTTTTTTTGCGCCATACAGTTGCCGAAAGGTCGTTTTTTGTTCCGCCGTTAGGCAGTAGCGGGCACAGGCCGCAGTGTTTTTCATATCCGTGGCAGTTGCGTGTGTAGTGGCAGATGGATGATGCAGGCCACAGGTCGTGCATTGTCCACACCACGGGTTTGTGGCTCTCAAGTATTTTGCGTATTCCGCCCAGCGAGAGCATGCCTTGGTTTATCCAGTTCAAGTGAATCACGTCTGCCTCCTTGAATTCGCGCATCTTGGTTATGTCAGTTCCTGCGTTTGCGATATCAATGAGAAACAAGTTGTTTCGCTTGAAATGGAGTTTGCAATATATTACAAACCTTTCCCACAGGAAGTGCCAGCGCAGTTTCCACGACTGCGGCAGTTCGGCCACGGTGATATTGTCAGTCTGCTTGTCGCGCACAAGCATTTTTGCCTTCACCCCGTTGTTGTTCAGCGCCTCCATAAGGCGGTTGGCTGCAACCGCAGCACCACCCACGTTTTCGCTTGTATTTACAATCAGCACTCTCATATCTTACATTTGCTTTTTTGTGTCTGCAAAATTAGAAATTAATTGATTAATTGCAAACTTTAACCGATTAAAATTAAGGTAAAAACACAGTGCAACGGCAGAATTTTGTGCAAGCATAAAATCAATCAAGCCTACTGGCATGAAAAATCAAGCAAGCCTACTGACATGAAAATCAATCAAGCCTGCTAACATGAAATTCAACAATAATTAAAGTTGGGATAATATTTCTGCTGCCTATTCAAACCAGCAGTATGTGCCAGATTGGGATGTATGGATATAAGGAGATTGGGATGTATGGATATAAAAGTTGGGACGTATGAATATAAGGAGGTTGGGACGTATGAATATAAAAGTCGGGACGTATGGATACAAAAAAAGGAGTACCGCTGTACTCCAACCTTGTTAACCTTAAATCTAATACTATGAAAAACACGTTGCAAAGGTATGACTTTTGCCTTACATTTGCAAGTGTTTTTCTACATTTAATTTCTTTTTCTTTACTTTCTTGATTTACATCAATCGGTATAACTCGTCGTATTACAGATTGTTATGCATTTTCTGCCATTATGAGTCCCTCTTGTTTCATTCCGTCCATCATCACGCTAAGCGGATGTTCGAAGCGAACATGTCTTACGTGGGCTGTTTCTTCCACGGCAGGCATTTGGTCGAGAATTTCCTTGTGGAAGAATCCCATGCCTTTGTTTTCGTCTATTGTGAAATATCCCACTCCGAAGCTGGTGAGGTTTTGGAAGAAGTGTGTGCCCTGGCTCGGATCCACGCTGTAGTTCTTGAGCGTAACCTCTACGATTACCTTTGCAGCGCTGATATGTGGCCATTTTACGGGCACGCCGAGCCACGGGTCGCTTGATCCCCAACGCCCAGGCCCTACAAGGATGTAGTTTTTGCCTTCATCAAGGAATTTGCGGTTGATGTGCTCTATTTCGTCGGCTATTGCCGGATTGTTTGCAGCGGTGAAATCTTCGTCGGTTTTAACATACACCACGTCTGTCACGTCGTTGCTTTTGCCGTGTCCCAGAGAGTTGTGCGAGCGCAACAGGCATTTGCTGTCGGGTATTGCCGCGAGATCCTCGTCGAGCATCTGTTTGCTGTCTACTATGGGGCGGATTTGCAGCAGGTAGAACTCTCCTGTGCGGTCGTTGTTGAGCGTGCATGCAAATTCTATTTCCACTGGTCGGCGCATGCTTCCGGCTCCGTGTTTCATTGAGAGCTGGAGCAGTTGCGACAACGGAAATACTCCTTGGCGCAACACTCCGCAGAAGCTGATGATTTTTCGTCCGCCGTCATACAGTCCTTCGCGTATCACCTGGTCATACGGGTCGTAGGTTGAAGCGATATAGTTCAGTGCTCCGTCGGCATCGGCGTCTTTCACTTTCAGTTTGAGAATATTGAATCCATCGTCCACCTTGAAGTCTTCGCCCACGTGTTTCATGTCGAGAGCATAGAAGCGCGTCTGCGTCTGCCTGAGTGCAATTTCCATGTCGCTTGTCTGTAGCACCTGGTCAGGGTGATACGGACTGA
Source organism: uncultured Prevotella sp. (assembly GCA_934219025.1). Classification (GTDB taxonomy): domain Bacteria; phylum Bacteroidota; class Bacteroidia; order Bacteroidales; family Bacteroidaceae; genus Prevotella. Next base: position 29,390 of record CAKQDG010000005.1, read on the forward strand.
CTCTGAGTGTCTGCCCGCCGTCCACGATATATTTTCCGAGTCCGAGAGCAAGACTTGCTATTCCTTCTTCAGACTTTTCGTAGCCTATCGGGTAATAGTTTATCGAGCGGAGCACTCCGCTGAAATTGGGGTAGAAGTGATCGCCGTATTGCTTGCCCACCACTTCCTGTAGTATCACCGCCATTTTTTCCTGGTCTATCACGTTGCTCGTGGCAGTCATGTAGGCCTTGGAGTCTTTGTAATAGACAGATGCGTATACGCTTTTTATCGCTGCTGCGAGCATGCGCAGCATCTCCTGCTTGTCGTCGAGATATGGTATCATGTATGTGGAGTATATCCCGGCGAATGGCTGGTAGTGTGAGTCTTCGAGCAAGCTGCTTGAACGTATTGCAATAGGGTGTTTTATTGCCTCGAAGAATGTCATGAAGTCGTCGATGAACTGGTCGGGCAACTGTGCCTTGAGGAAAGCCTTGAGGATTTCTTCGTCGTCGGCATCGCTCAGTGCTATTTGGTATAGGTTGTTGTTGTCCATGAACTGGTCGAACACGTCGGTGCAGAGCACCACGGTTTTCGGTATCGACACTTTCACTCCATCGAATTCATTGAATTCCGGATGCGACTTTATTATATGGTCGAGAAAAGCCAGTCCTCTTCCTTTTCCGCCGAGCGAACCGTCGCCGATGCGTGCGAAATGGCTGTAGGCGTCAAACTGCTCGCGACGGAACAGAGCCACGGTGCCCACGTTTTTCATGTGGCGGTATTGCACGATGGCGTCGAATATTATCTGCCGGTGGGCGTCCACGTCTTTCAGTTTTTCGAGCGTAACGGTTTTAAGGAATTCCGACACGGGGAATATTGCCCTTGCACAGAGCCAGCGGCTCATATGGTTGCGCGAGATGTGGTAAAGCATGGAGTCGTTTGGGATGCTGAAGATATTGTCTTGCAGTTCCTTCAGATTGTGTATGCGCTTGATTTCGGCATGCGTGTTCGGGTCGCGGAACACGAAATCTCCGAATCCCATATGGTCTGCCATGAGGTTTCTCAGGTCGATGTTCATCTTTTTTGAGTTTTTGTCGATGAAGCGCACTCCTTTGATGTCCACCTTTTCCCTGTTTTCCGCCTCGCTGCTTTCGAGAATGAGAGGCAGGAAGGGGTCGTTATTTCTAATCTCCCTGAGCAGTTTCAGTCCAGCCTCCGAGTCCTTTTCGCCACATTTCGGGAATCGGCAGTCGCTTATCACTCCGAGCGTGTTGTCGGGGAAGCGCAGATAATAGTCCATAGCCTCCTCGTATGTGCGTGCCAGCACCACCTTTGGTCTTCCCCTCATGCGGAGCGTTGCCGAGTGAGGATTCAGGGCTTCTGTGGCGAAGCGCTGACTTTGTGCCAGTATGTAGCTATATAAATTAGGCAGTATGGATGAATAGAATCGTATGCTGTCTTCCACGAGCAGTATCATCTGCACTCCGGCTTCGTCGATGTCGTGTTCCAGGTTCATCTTGTCTTCTATCAGTTTTATGATAGAAAGGATAAGGTTGGTGTTGCCGAGCCAGCAGAACACGTAATCGAAGATAGACAGGTCTTCGTTTTCCATTCTCCGTGTTATGCCGTGGGAGAACGGTGTCAATACGACGCAGGGGATGTCGGGAAACTCCTGTTTCACGGCTCTTGCCACGGTGAAGGCATCGTTGTCGGCAGTTCCCGGCATACATATCACGAGGTCAATGCTTGTGGTGGAAAGCACTTCGGAAGCTTCCACCGTGGTGCTCACCTGTGTGAAGGTGGGCGGATAGCGCAATCCGAGCTCCGTGTACTCGTTGAATATCTTTTCGTCGACACGCCCGTCGTCTTCAAGCATGAAGGCGTCGTAGGGGTTGGCGATTATAAGCACATTGAATATGCGGTGTGTCATAAGGTTTTTGAACGACACATCCTTCAGATAGAATTTGTTCCACTCTTGTGGTGCTTGCTCATTCATAGGCAGTTTTGGGTTTGATGTTGCAAAGATAATGCAATTTTTTTAAATAGGGCGTTGCAGGTGGAATTTTCTCGGACGGCTCGGACAACTCGGACGGCTCGGACTTCTTATACGGCTCCGAGAAGTCCGAGAAGTCCGAGTTGTCCGAGTTGTCCGAGTTGTCCGAGTTGTCCGAGAAAAAAAAAATCCCAAATAATTTTCTCCTTAAAATAAAATCGTTTATCTTTGTAAAAAATAATTTTTAACTTTAAATCCTCCCATCGGAAATTATGGCAAACCACAATGATAGCTTTATCCCCATACAGGGCGGCTACAGAAATCTGAAAGCTTTCCAGCTTGCCACTTGCATATATGACATTACATATTACTTTGCGAATAAATATTTTGACAAGAAGGACCGCACCATAGACCAGATGGTTCAGGCTGCGCGCAGCGGAAAACAGAATATCGCCGAAGGCAGTGCTGCAAGCACTACATCTGCTGAAACAGAAATAAAACTGACAAATGTTGCAAAAGCAAGTCTGCAGGAACTTCTGCTCGATTATGAGGACTACATCCGTGTGAATGAGCTTGAGCAATGGCTTTCTGCCGACGAGCGCACTGTCAGAACCCGCAACATATGTCGTCGGCATAGCGACAGCAAATATTATATGGATGCCGTAAAGCAGAGATCGGCCGAGACAACTGCCAACATTGCCATCGTTCTGATTCATCAAGCCGACTATCTGCTTGAGCACTTGATTGAAAGACAAAAGCTCAACTTTCTGAAAAATGGAGGAATACGCGAGCAGATGACAAGAGCCCGGCTTGAAGAAAGAAATAAAAGAAAATAAAATGGGCAGTTTTTGGACATCTCGGACAACTCGGACTTCTCCGAGCCCTCCGAGATGTCCGAGATGTCCGAGAAGTCCGAGATGTCCGAGCCCTCCGAGCCGTCCGAGAAGTCCGAGAAGTCCCCCCAAAAAATAACCAAAACCAAAAAAAAATAAAAATGAAGAAACTATTATTCCTTGCAGTAGCTCTCATCGGCATGGTGGCAAGCGCCACAGCCCAGGGCTACCCCTACGAGAATCTCTACACAGACCTTCCGTTCAAGATGACGAAGGTAACCCGCCCCTCGTTTCCCGACAGAACCGTCAGCGTGGCGGATTTCGGAGCCAAGGGCGACGGAATTGCGCTATGCACCAGCGCCATACAGAAGGCTATCGACCAGACTGCCCGGAAGGGCGGCGGAAAGGTGGTAGTGCCACAGGGCGTGTGGTTCACCGGTCCTATCGAACTGAAGAGCAACATCAACCTGCACCTGGAAAAGGGCGCCATACTGCTCTTCTCGCCAGACCCCGACCTCTACCCTATCGTGAAGTCGGTGTTCGAGGGGCTCGACACCCGCCGGTGCAAGTCGCCCCTGTCGGGCTACAACCTGAAGAACGTGGCAATCACCGGACAGGGAGTTATCGACGGCAACGGTCAGTTCTGGCGGCCGCTGAAGCGCGAAAAGGTTACGGCGAGCTACTGGAAAGAGGCTACGCAGAATGGCGGTGCCTTTATCCGCGACGGTTTCTGGATTCCCACCGAGGGCGCGCTCAAGGGCTACAAGATGGCCGATATGAACGTGCCTACGGGCAACCTGACGGAGGCGCAGTGGGACAGCATCAAGGTGTTTCTGCGCCCCGTGATGGTAAACATCGTGAACAGCAAGAACGTGTGGCTCAACGGCGTGATATTCCAGAACTCGCCGGCATGGAACGTGCATCCGCTGATGTGCGAAAACGTGCTCATCGAGGATGTTGAAATCCGCAACCCGAGCTTCGCACAAAACGGCGACGGGCTTGACCTTGAGTCGTGCCGTAATGCTCTCATCGTGAACTCTCGCTTTGACGTGGGCGACGACGGCATCTGCATAAAGAGCGGCAAGGATGCCGACGGGCGCAAGCGCGGAGTGCCGTGCGAGAATGTCATCGTGGACGGCTGCACCGTGTTCAAGGGCCACGGCGGATTCGTTGTTGGCTCGGAGATGAGCGGCGGCGTGAAGAATATCAGCGTGAGCAACTGCCAGTTTCTGGGCACCGACGTGGGACTGCGCTTCAAGAGCAAGCGCGGCAGAGGAGGCATAGTGGAGAATATATGGATTAAGAACATCTCGATGTTCGACATCCCCACCGAGGCCGTAATCTTCAACCTCTACTACGGCGGCATGTCGGCTGCCGAGGCAAAGGCTGCCGGAAAGAACAAGGCTGAAGAAATCAAGCCGGAACCCGTAACGGAGGAGACGCCCTGCTTCCGCAACATATATATCGAAGACGTGGTGTGCCGCAATGCCAACCGCGCCATGTTCTTCAACGGACTGCCCGAAATGCCTGTTGAGAACATCAACCTGAAGAACATCAACATCACGGCAAAGAAACCTGCCGAATTTAAATACTGCAAGGGCATAAAGCAGGAGAACGTGAACATCACGCTGCAGTAATCCTGCTTCGCTCTCCATCATAAAGAAGTATCAGTCATAATCCGCCGGCAAATTCTGTCGGCGGATTTTTTTGCACTCCCCTGCCGGGAAATATGCCGGCACCCGTTTTTTTTCGTCCAAACAGCTAATATTCAGACAGATAGAGGAAAATAAGAAGTTTAGAACACTTTTCTTTTAAATTTTGTAAAGAAAACATACATTACAAGAGCCGAGCAATGCTTCTTTTTGGGCAAAGCAATGCTTTTTCGGGAGAGAAGCAATGCTTTGCTCCCCGAAAAGCGATGCTCGGCTGAAATCTGCGCATTTTCGGGCCTCTGGCGAAAAGTGTTCAAAAAGTCGGATTCTGCATAATTTCCAGTAGGAAGATATGAAAGGCGAGAAGTAAAAAAAAGCAACACATCGAACATGAGGAATGTGTTGCTTTTTGGCTTTTGGCGTTCAGATATGTGTTATTTCAAGTGAGGGACTAACTGTTGCTCCCACTGCTGAAAATCAACGGGAAATGGTTTTTGATGAATATCTTGCCGTCCATACTCAACTTAAATCCACCTTCTGCCTCTGTCTTCACCTTGAAATTGTCAAGCGGTATAAAGAATCTTTTCTTGTTCCCATTGGCTACAAGCTCAAACACGTATGTTTCTAACATACTGAAAGTTAGTTTGTATTTTCCGTCGTTTGACTGAACAACATATGGCAGTGTGTCTCCTTTATACGTATAGCGTCCTTTGTCAAACGCAACGGCAAATTTCTCATTTCCACTCATTATTCCCACTGTTATGTTGCCGTTATCGTCAACAAATATCAATGTGGCATCACTGAACTTGTTTTCGGCATTCATAACTGCACCTGAAGCGGTGTAAATTTGCGGCTCCTGTGCTAACATGCTTGACACTCCGAGTATAAGCATCAATACGGTTGTAAGGATTGTTTTCATAATTCCGTCTACTTTTATGTTAATTAAATCAGTACAAAGATATAAAAAAATGATGCCAGCAACAAGAAAAACAAAAAAAATGTCCCCAAAGATTCAGTTCTTTGAGGACAATATTATTATTCGCGCTGAAAAAAGATTATTCAGCATTACAGGCTGTCGATCACCGAGCAGATGTCGCCGAAGATGCGGTCGAGCTCACCCAGTCCGTTGATGTGGTGGTGGATGCCCTCGTTCTCATACCAGTCGATGAGCGGAGCAGTCTGGTTGTGGTAAACGTCGAGACGCTTCTTGATGGTCTCCTCGTTGTCGTCAGACCTACCGCTCTCCTTGCCGCGCTTCACGAGGCGAGTCATCAGCTCATCCTCCGGCACGTCGAGCTCTATCATGGCAGCAATCTTGTGGCCGCGCTCCGAGAGCATCTTCTTCAGAGCCTCTGCCTGAGGGATGGTGCGCGGGAAACCGTCGAAAATCACACCCTTGTGCTCCTTGCCAAACGAGTCGTACACGCTTGCCAGGATGTTCACCATAAGGTCGTCTGGAATCAGCTGACCCTTGTCGATAAACTCCTTGGCAGTTTTGCCGAGCTCCGTTTCGTTTTTGATTTCGCTGCGCAGCACATCACCTGTGGAGATGTGGCCCAAGCCGTATTTCTTGATCATCAAGTCGCTTTGTGTGCCCTTTCCTGAACCGGGCGCACCGAAAATTACAATATTGTTCATTGTTATTTTATTTAGTGATTAGTTTTTTTCTTTGTCTTTTCTCTCAGACTTCTCGGACCTCTCGGACGGCTCCGAGAAGTCCGAGTTGTCCGAGCCGTCCGAGCCGTCCGAGATGTCCGAGAAGTCCGAGATGTCCGAGCCGTCCGAGCCGTCCAACTTATTCCTTCACCACATAGATATCCCTGAGATTACGCCCCAGTCCGTCGTAGTCAAGTCCATAGCCCACGATGAAATCGTTTGGAATCTCCATCGCCACATACTCTATGTCGAGCTTGCGCTTCAGGTTCTCCGGCTTCAGCAGCAAAGTGCAGATATGAATCTCGGCAGGCTTAAACTCCTTCAGATACTTTATCATCTGCTCCATGGTTAGCCCCGTGTCCACAATGTCTTCCACGATGACAATTGTCCTGCCCTCGATGTTCTCTTTCAGTCCCACGAGCTTCTTCACGTTTCCCGTAGACGAAGTGCCCTCGTAAGACGACATCTTCACAAACGAAATCTCGCAGTCGATGGTGAGCATACGCATCAGGTCGGCGGCAAAAATAAACGAACCGTTGAGCACTCCGAGCAGCAGCGGATTCTTTCCTTTAAGGTCGTTGTTCATCTTTTCAGCAACGGCTCTCACACGCTGCTGAATCTCCTCTTCGGTGATCGAAGTTTCAAAGGTTTTGTCCTTAATATCTATTGTAGCCATATCTTTTTGTTATTTTTGCGCACAAAAGTAATAAAAATATTCAAACTTTACGGCAAACTAACCAATTAATTAGTATTTTTGCAGCATATGAAGATACTTACTTGCACACAGATACGTGAGCTCGACAAATATACAATAGAACACGAGCCCATAAAATCAATAGATTTGATGGAGCGTGCCGCCAAAGCTCTCACGCGCGGAATCACCGGCGTGTGGAGCAGCAGCATGAAGGTTGTCGTCTTTGCCGGACCGGGCAACAACGGCGGCGATGCACTCGCCGTGGCACGCATGATGGCAGAACAGGGATACAGCGTGAAGGCATATCTCTTTAACATCGGGAACAAACTCTCTGAAGACTGCACCCTGAACCGAGACAGGCTCATGCAATGCAAAAGTCTGGAGAAATTCGTTGAGGTGAAAGACGAGTTCGACCCGCCGGTGCTTACAAACAACACGCTCGTCGTCGACGGACTCTTCGGCTCCGGACTGAGCAAACCGCTTTCGGGCGGATTCGCCTCGCTGGTGAAATACATCAACCAGTCGGAAGCAAAGGTGGCAAGCATCGACGTGCCGTCGGGACTGATGACAGAAGACAACTCCTTCAACGCCAAGGCAAACATCATACAGGCCGACTACACCTTCACATTGCAGCAAAAGAAACTCTCGTTCCTCTTTGCAGAAAACCAAATACACGTGGGAAAAGTGAAAGTGCTCGACATCCGACTGAGCGCCGACGGACTGCGCCAAATTGATGCCCGCTTCAACATGACAGAAGAGACCGAAATACGGCAGCTACTCGTGCCGCGCACCGAATTCTGGCACAAAGGCACAGCCGGCAGCGCACTACTCGTGGCTGGTAGCTACGGCATGGCTGGAGCATCCGTGCTGGCTGCAAAAGCTTGTTTGCGCTCGGGAGCGGGCAAGGTGACCGTGCACGTGCCGGCACACAACCTCGACATAATGCAAATCTCCGTGCCCGAGGCTATAGTGAGCTGCGACTCCGACAACAAGATTTTCAGCGAAACTATATCGTCTGACGATTTCAACGCCATGGGCATCGGACCGGGACTGGGCACCGACGAAGCCACGGCAATCGCGCTGATTTCCCAAATCAGACGCACACAAACGCCTATAGTGGCCGACGCCGACGCATTCAACATCCTTGCCACACACCGCGCCTGGCTGCAGCAACTGCCAAAGGGAACCATACTCACACCGCATCCGCTGGAATTTGAACGCATAGCAGGATGCAGCTTCACCGACAGCTACGAGCGACTCGACAAGGCATCCGAGATTTCGCAGACTCTGCAGATCTACATCATTCTGAAAGGACACTACTCTGCCCTCTGCATGCCCGACGGAACCGTGGCCTTCAACTCCACTGGCAATGCAGGAATGGCTACGGCTGGAAGCGGCGACGTGCTGACGGGCATAATCACAGCACTCCTGGCAAGAGGATACAACCAAAAGGATGCCTGTCTCATCGGAATGTACGTACACGGACTCGCCGGCGACATAGCCGCCGCAGAACTGGGAATGGAGAGCCTCACAGCCGGCGACATAATCAGATATTTGCCCAAGGCCTTCAGAAGGCTCGAAGACTAAAAACACTTTCGGTCGAATAGGATTATAAGTCCTATCAGTCTTATTAGTTCCACCCCATAAAATCAATCACCCAAAAGAAGAACAGCAATGAAAAAATCACTATTCAGGAATATAGCCCTTGCCGCCATGCTAATCCATGGCACAACGGCAATTCATGCACAAGACAGCGAACTCTCCGTGGAAGGCTCCTCATACTATCTTCCGCAAACCGTTTTGCGCTTCGCCCTCCAGATAGAGAAGACCACATACACCCCTGGCGAATTTGCCGCATATTCATCGCGCTATCTAAAGCGAAGCGACGTGAGCCTCGAGCCCTCTACATCCTACCGCATCGTGGGACTGAAGCTCTCGTCGGTGGCGCAGCCCGACACGGCAAAATTCTATACCGCCAAGGCCGACGCCAAGCACAGCATTCGCTCCATTGAACGCGACGACAACGGAGTGCTCCTTGCAGTAAACGCCAAACCGCGCAAGGCGGAACAGCCAAAGCCATTTGTTCCGGCACCAAAGCCAGCACCGCTGAATCCTCACGACTATATGACGGAGGAAATACTCAATGCCGGCAGCAAGGCCAAGATGGCAGAACTTTGCGTGAACGAGATTTACGACATACGCGAAAACAAGGGATTGCTGAACAAAGGACAAGCCGACTTCATGCCGAAAGACGGCGAACAGCTGCGCATAATGCTGCGCAACCTCGACACTCAGGAGAATGCCCTGATGCAGCTCTTCGTGGGCACCACGGTGAAGGACACCACAGAGGCCATCGTGTCTTTCGTACCCACACGCGAGGTGGACAAGCAACTGCTGTTCCGCTTCTCAAAATATCTCGGTTTGACCGATGCCGACGACCTTGGAGGCGCTCCTTACTACGTCAGGATTGAAAACTTGCACAGTATGCCGACCCTTAGCGGCGGTCCTGCCGACGGCAAGAAAGACAAGGACAATGTGGGCATCTACGTAAACTTGCCGGGCAAGATACGTGCCTCTGTCTTCAACGGCAACTCTCTTATGGGTGCCTTCGAACTCTATGCCGCACAGTTCGGCAAAGTGGAATCCATCAGCGGCGAGATGTTCAGCCGGAAATACACCACGAGCATCGTGCTCAACCCCGTTACAGGCAGCATCGAGAAAATAGAAACCGAAGCTATAAAATAAATCTGTGAGGGCTTGCCCTCACCCCCCTCACCCTTACCCTCACCATGCGAAAGGCGCATAAACACAGGGGATTCAGCTAAAATGGTGAGGGTGTGAGGGTAAAAATCAAAAAAACTTTTTTTATTATATTCTCAAACGGAAAAGTTACGAAAAGAAACTCCCGGCAACGGTTTTTCTTGAACCATGCCGGGAGTTGTTTTCTATGCTGTTGTTATCAATGTCTTGATTTTCTCAATTAAATCTTGAGTCTTTTTAAAGAAAGGTTTAACATCGTCTTCTTCCCATTCAAAACAGTCGTCGTAGTCACCAGAATGCCGCATATTTTGCAATATCGAAATTGTGCGCCCCTCTTCTTTTGTCAGTATACCTGCCTTCACAAAATGTTCGTGTATCTTGGCAATCATACCTGCATGGGTTCGCACATACATTCCTTTGTCTACTAATAAGGCATTACCTATATAAAATAGCGCATAGTAGAGTCTGTTAGCAGCAAGAGTCCAATGTCCCATTGATGCACAGTCTTTTGCTTCAACAACTGTTTTCTCTGCTTTTTCGATTCTGTATTTAACGATTTCCTTCTGAGATTCCAAGTCTAATGCCATATCTCTATTCCCTCCTTTGCTACATTATGGTGGAACAGCGTAAATTTCCGTTTGTCCCATTCCTTCTGGGTATAAATAATCGGATTAATTTCAGCATTTACATTATATCCCAACTCCATAAACGGACATGCATATCTTTCAATATCTGTAACGTTCCTCCTCTCTTTGTCGAGTATTATAAGCAAATCCCAATCAGAGTCTTCCCTTGCATCATTCCTTGCACGAGAACCGAAGAGAATTACTTTCGCATTCTGTGGAAGTACTTCTCTTGCCTTTCCTTTGATGTCGTTTATGAGATTATTTTGCATATATATGATTTTTTTTGCAAAAATACATCTTTCCAGCTTATGTTCCAAATAATAAAACGAAAAACTCCCGGCAACGGTTTTTCTTGAACCATGCCGGGAGTTGTTTTTATTCTGAGTTCTTGAGTATACCTACATAGTAGAATTACTTAACAAACTTCTTGCCGTTCTGAACATAGATGCCGTTAGACAGAACTGCAGCGTCTGTACCAACGAACTTGCCGTCGATAGAGTAGATGCGGTTGCTTGGGTTTATAACGTTCTTAATAACCTCTGTTATACCTGTAGTACCGTCTGTCCACTGTGGAGCATCTTCAGACAGGTCAATGCTCTTGTAAGTTGCACCTTCAGTACCACAAATTACAGCCATACCCATAACGTATGCTTTTTTCTTGAATGCAAAAACAAACTTTCTGTCAGCATTCCATTCAATGAGGTTTGTGCCCTGAACAATCTTGCCGTCACCATCCTTTGCCTGCTCATAGAACTGAAGGAGAGATTTTGCAACTTCTTGATTCTCACCATTCTTGTTAATTTGTAGATTAGCATTTGTCATTTCATCGTCAGTACCCTGAGCGTTTGTCAAGTCAACGACTACTTTCAAAGGCTTAGCAAAATGCATTTCATACCATTGTGCAACTCCTTCAATCGGAGTTGTCAGTCCTGGAGCCTCATAAGCTTTAAGCTTACGGTTTGTAGGGTCGCCCTCAAAATTAACATAGTTTTCATAGTCATTTCCCTCATACTGACGAGCATAATACTGAAGCTGACCAGCAGAAGCTAAATAGAAAATGACCTGCTTTATGTTAGATAATCCCTGCTTATTGTAATCATCCTTAAACTTTAGTTCGGAATTTGAATTCATGCAAGAGTATGTCCCAGCTTTGAAAGAAACTCCCGTCTCAGGATCAGTGTAATCCTGTTCCAGAACATGATAGTTAGTTCCATCTGCAACAGTACCAGAAAGAGGGAATGCTGTAAAGTCTTCATCAAGGAATGCACCGGCAACTTTGTCTGCGACACCTGTTATTTTGTTCTGATCAGGACATGTTACAACATCCTTTGTTGTTCCATCTTCTTGTACTGTAGGAGTAACAATTGGATGTGTTCCCTCAGGAAGGACTGCACAAGTTTTGAAATAGAAATTGTTCTGAATTTTCAGTGCAGAAGCAGTCTGTGCGTTTGCCATTGTGCAACCAAGAAGAGCGGCTGCGGCTAAAGTGTAAATTTTCTTCATTTGTTTTGATTTTAAAGTAAATAATTATGTGATAATTAAAAATTAATCTGTGATAAGAAATAATTTCAAGCAGATGGTGTGTCAAGACGAAGTCAAGACCCACCATCTGTTTTTATCTGTTAATATCCTGGGTTCTGATATTCAGCTCCGTTTGTCAAAGCATCTGTAAATGTGGTTGAAATCGGACGGAGTGCAAAGTTCGGATCGAAATACTTGGCAAGGTCTGGATGCGTCTCCTCCAAGTAAGCCTTGCTCTTCAGCATACCTGTACGCTTCAAATCGTAGAAGCGGCAGTATTCGCCGCAAAGCTCACGGCCACGCTCGTCGAGCACGGTGCGAACGGTTGCTGTGCCTGTCAATGGCTTTGCCCCAGCTCTGTTTCTAACCTTATTGATATATCCCATAGCGTTAGAACCGCCATTCAGATATATATCAAGCTCTGCTGCGATGAGGTAAACCTCAGACATACGCATCATGAAAGTTGCGTTGAGGTTACCAAGACGGCCTTTGCTCTCGTTCACAACATAATAGTTGCTACTGTTGTGCTTGTTGAGTGATGGGTAGAAATAACGCCACTGGTTCTCGTTACCTGCTGCATTCTTCATAATTACGTTGCGATTAGCGTCATCATAAACTGCCTTGTAGTCTACAACGAGGTATGGTACAGTTGCGCTCTGAGCAACCTCTGTTGCGTAATCTGCATCCTGTGGCATAACAATCTTGATAGCTGGTTGACCTACTGCTATCCTCTTTCCGCGAACAGAAGCATCCTTCTGCCAAGCATTTACATCATCCTCAGTTTTCCAAATATATGCTTGATTAGCGTTCCACTCTGTCGTGAACGACTTGTGGAAACGTGGGTCAAGAGTATTGTCGTCCTGTACATACAGGTTGATGAGGTGTTGTGTAGGCATAAAGATACCCTGATAGCTTCCGTCCCAAGTCTGGCGTTCCTTGACATTGTCCACACGAGCACCGAACTTGTTCAGCACGCAGAGGAACTTCTCGTCCATACGGTTACACTTCTGGGCACCGTTGCTTGAACCGTGGCCGTCAGCGCCAGAATACCAGCGATGCTTCCAAAGTGCCTCTTTGTTTGTCCAGTTGTTTGCCTCCTTGAATACGTCCTCGTAGTTAGGATACATATAGGCACCATATTCACTACCGCCATTCTCGCAGTCCTGAATAAGTTTCTTTGCAGCATCCATACCTTTCTGCAAATACTCGTCTGTTCCATATTCCTTGGTCTGCAGGCAAGCCTTAGCCAAGAAACCGAGGGCAGCTTTCTTTGTTGGAGTAGTACAAAGGTCGTCAGTACCTTTTTCCAAATGTTCAGCAGCAAACTCAAGGTCAGGTATGATGATTTCCTTGTAGATAGTCATCGGATCTGTGCGAACTGGAGAATAGTCAGCTTTAAGTTCGTCTTTCTCTGTAAGCAACGTCATACCGCCAAACTGTTCAACACCATTAAAATAGTAGATAGCTCTCATAAAACGAGCCTGAGCCAAAATGTTGTTCAGTTCCTCTTCTGTAAAGTTTGCCTTTGCCTTGTCGGCATTCTTCAAAACGATATTACAAGAAGAAATACCGTCATAAGTGCTGTTCCACAGAGCATTGGTATAAGTTGTATTTGGAGTTGCACCGGCATAAAACCAAAAGTACTGCTGGTAAGCATTATCATCGTTAGCACGATAAGTCCACAAGTCGGTATCGCCTTCTGTAAACTCCATAAAACCGTCAGTGCCGTAATAAGTACGTTCCATTCCGAAGAAGCACTGGTTGAGCAATTCCTCATAACCTGTTTTTGTCAGAGCCAGGTCTCCGAGTTCGAATCCACCAGGATTCTCCTCGTCAAGGCTACATGACGAAAATCCGCCTGCTACAAGAGCAAGAGAGGAAGCCATGAATATATTTTTTATTAAACTTTTCATAATTATCTGTTGTCGTTTTTTGTTAAAACCATTTTATCAGAATGTTACATTCACGCCAAATACGAACTGACGGTATGTTGGGAAAGCATCCGATCCATTTGTCTCTGGGTCAGTACCTCTCAGTTTTGTATCGTGTGTCCAAATTACAGGGTTGTAAGCAGTGAAGTAGAAACGTAGCTTCTCCATCAGGATTCTCTTTGAGATATTCTTAGGAACTGTGTATCCGAGAGTAACGTTCTTCAATTTGATGAATGAACCATCACGATAGCTGAGTGCAGAATATACAGTGCTCTGCTCTTCGCCTGAGCCAGGACGTGGATAGAATGCGTTTTGGTTGCTCTCTGTCCAATAGTCAGTTGTAGAGATTTGGTTCTCTGTTACAGAGTATTTTGCGGTGTAGCGTCCTACGAGGTCGCTGCAGATAGTCTGTCCGAGACGAGCCATAATGAATACAGAGAGGTCGAAGCCCTTGTAAGTGAAGCTGTTGTTCAAACCAAGAATCCAGTCAGGGTTCTGGTGTCCAAGAATCTGACGGTCGTCCTGTCCATACTTGTGAACGCCATTGTCACCATCCTTGTCATTTGTTGCCACCATAATGTAACCAGGCTTAACACCATACTTAGCCATAAGGTCGGCATCATCAGTAGTTTTCCAAAGACCTTTGTATTTGTAGCCGTAGAATGACTTGATAGGCTGTCCTTCAAACAAGTTTTCAGCCTTAATATCTCCGTCTGGCAGAGCGTCAATCTTTTCCTTGCTCCATGTCATAGAGAGAGAAGTGTTCCAAGAGAAGTCCTTTGTACGGAAGTTGTGACTATTGATAGTTGCCTCAAAACCGTGGTTGCTTGTCTTGGCAAGGTTCTGCCACATGCTCAGTGGGGAGCCCCATCCTGTAAATCCGCCTGTGATAGGTACGGTACGCTTGAAGAGAAGTCCCTTTGTCTTTGTTGTGAAGTATTCCATAGAACCATCCAAACGTCCGCCAAGAACAGCGAAGTCAAGACCGAAGTTCCAGTTGTAAGATTTCTCCCAACCAAGGTTTGCACTTGCAGCAGTTCCTGTATACTGTCCGAATGAAACGATCTTGCCGTTTACGGTAATACCAGAAGCAGAATATACGATAGGAGTAGTTGTTGTAGCATATGCTCCCATACCTCCGGAGTTACCAGTGATACCGTAGCCAACACGAAGTTTCAAGTTGTCAAGCCAACCTTTTGTACCTTCCATGAACTTTTCGTCGCTGATACGCCATGCAGCAGCTGCTGCGAAGAAGCTATCCCACTTGTTGCCCTCTGAGAACCAAGACACACCGTCCCAACGGTTAGAAAGGTTCAACATATACTTGCCTTTGTATGTATAGTTAAAGCGCAAAGCATAAGACATCTTCTGTGTCTTCGAGTAATCAGATTCGATATGCTGCGAACTTGCAGATGTCAAACGATGGAATGACCACTTATCAAGATCCTGACCGCTACCGCCTGTTACATACGACTCATTCTCTGAACTTTGCCATGAAGTAACGAATGTTGCACCGAAGTCATGATCCTTGGCAACAGTAAGTTTATAGTTAAGGATGTTCTCCCACAAATAAGAGTATGCCTCACTATGGTGTACTTCTGCGTGTGGAGTTCCTGCATATGTAGGACGGTTGGCATTACACTTGTCGCCCCAATACAATCCCTGGCGAGAGTTGCTAAGAGTGGCGCTCAACTGAGAGCGGAATGTCAAGCCCTTTACAGGAGCCAGTTCCAAGTAGCCTGTTGTATTAATATATGTGGCCCGGGTATTGTTCACATACTGATCCTTAATATAGTCGCCAAGTGGAGAATACTGATTTGAAATGAATTCATGGTTGATTTCGCCTTTGTCATTGTAAACATCTCCAAGTGGGAATGCCGTCATTGCCTTAGTGAAAGTGTTCTTCACACCAGCGTCACGATCGCGGTAGTTCAAGTTAGACGTAAATCCGAGTTTAGCCCACTTGAAAATCTCCTGGTCGATGTTCAAACGAATCTGGTACATATCCTGCTGTTCGTTCTTCAGCAGTCCCTTGTCTTGAGTGTAAGAAAGTGCAGCGTAAACCTTTGTAGATTTACCGCCGGCATTTACAGACATAGAGTATTTCTGTGTTGTAGCAGTTCTTCCAGAAGCCTCGTCAACCCAGTCAATCCATTTGCCCTGATTGTAGGCATCGAGATATTCGTCGTTGTTGAAGATGACAGACATATTCTCTGGATATTTTCCATACTTATAATTATAAGCTTCTTTCTGGTAGTTCACCCACTCATCGCCTGTCATTCCGTGCTTGTAGTTAGGATTGCCGCTGAAGCCATAATAAGCATCGAAATTAACTGTAGCCTTGCCTTGCTTACCACGTTTTGTTGTAATCATGACAACACCATTGGCACCGGCAGAACCATATATAGCTGTAGAAGAAGCATCCTTCAATACATCGATTGTCTCGATATCAGATGGATTCACCTGGCTGTAACTTCCCGGTACACCATCAATGATAAATAGAGGTTCGTTACTTCCGTAGATAGAACGCGAACCACGAAGAAGAATCTCAGGGCTGCTACCTACCTGACCAGATGTAACGGCGATATCCATACCGGCAATCTTACCTTGCAACGCTTCCATGGCATTGCTTGTAGGAGCAATAGTGATATCTTCAGACTTTATAGATGTAACGGCACCAGTGAGGTCGCGTTTCTTCTGAGTTCCGTAACCGACTACTACCACATCGTCCAAGCCAACAACGTCTGGCTCCATTTTTAGAGACAAATGACCGTTGACAACCTTCACAGCTTTGTCCTTATAACCTGTGTAAGACAGTTTCAGTGTTGAGCCGACAGGAGCATTAACCGTGAAATTTCCGTCGAGGTCGGTTACTGTTCCGTTTTTGGCTCCACTCTGTGGAATGACGGTCACGCCAATCATCGGCTGGCCAGTCTCGTCTACTACAGTGCCCTTAACGACGCCACTTTGCTGAACAGCTTGTGGAGAAGGGGCAACGCTGCCGTTGCCGGCTGCATAAACGGATGCAGGGCAAAGCATTGCAGAGGACAGAGCAAGCGCGATGGACATTTTTTTCAAGCTTTCGCTTGAATTATACATCTTTCTTGTCTTCATATAAAATAGATTTTGTAATTAATATGTTTCCAGTTTTTATCTTTTGATACGCATGTCGATGTTGCCGAGAATTATCAAGGGCCGGTATGATGAACGGCTGTCCTTTGTTTTGTTGAAGTTTTCGCTCTTGGCCTATGCTGCAAGCGTTTTTCTTTCGATTTTTCAGTTTGACATTTTATGCGTATTTACATGCTAACAGTTTTCCGTCTTCAAATTGATTTAAGGTGCGAATAAAAACTTAGTATATATATAATATGTTCGTACATATATTAATATATGCGGTTTTTAAGTATTTACAGCAAGATATTTCAAATAAAGCGGTGGCTCACGGGCAAGGCCATTTCTTTTTAAGTTTGCCATTCATTGTTTTGACCTGCGTCAAGCCATTCTTTCTTTGCAAAGATAGAGTTTTTTCTCAAAAGATTGTTATAAAACACGGAAAAAGTTTGCTTTTTTTTTGAATAAGTGTAAAATTGTCTTTTAAATACGTGTTTTTGGCAATTTATTTTTCTATGTTTCGGTGTGTGTGTGTTTTTTTTTTGGGGGGGGGACAACTCGGACTGCTCGGACTGCTCGGACAACTCGGACTGCTCGGAGGGGGCGGACTGCTCAGACTGCTCGGAGGGGGCGGACTGCTCGGACTGCTCGGAGAACTTGGGGCAATATGGTTGGCTGAAAAAAGTGTTCCAAATTTCCTCGCCTCGATTTCTTAATATTTGTTTAAGGAAAAACGGCGTTTTCGGGAAAGCTATGCTTTTCGGGGAGAGAAGCATTGCTTTGCTCCCGAAGAAGCATTGCTTCTCTTGGAACGGAGCTTTGGCTTATACATTATTTAACTTTCGGGCAACGGGCAAGACGTCCGTTTTGAAGAAGTTTGGAACACTTTCGGATTTTTTTTATTTCAGGCAGTCGAGATATTTCTCGATGGTGTTTTTCAGTCCGATATACAGGGCATCGCAAATCAGTGCGTGGCCGATGCTCACTTCGTCGGTCCATGGAATCATTCTGTGGTAGTAGGCCAGGTTTTCGAGGCTCAGGTCGTGGCCGGCGTTAAGCCCCAGTCCCAGTTCGCGTGCTGCCACGGCTGCTTCCACGAAGGGTTTGATTGCTTCTTCGCGGTTGCGCGCGTAGTTTGAGGCATATGGCTCTGTGTAGAGTTCCACGCGGTCGGCTCCACAGTTTTTTGCGCCGTTCACCATCTCGGCAGAGGGATCTACAAAGATGCTCGTGCGTATGCCTGCTTCCTTGAATCTGCCCACCACGTCGCTGAGGAACGTGCGGTTTTCAAGTGTGTCCCATCCGTGGTTACTCGTGAGCTGTGCGTCGCCGTCGGGCACGAGTGTTACCTGTGTGGGCTTCACCTCGAGCACCAGTTCTATATATTTCTCTATTGGGTTGCCCTCGATGTTCAGCTCGGTAGTTATCAATGGTTTGATTTCTCTCACGTCCTGATAGCGGATATGGCGCTCGTCGGGGCGCGGATGAACTGTAATGCCTTGAGCTCCAAAGAGCTGACAGTCTTGTGCCACCTTCTCCACGTCGGGGTTGTTTCCGCCCCTGGCGTTGCGCAAGGTCGCCACCTTGTTGATGTTTACGCTTAATTTTGTCATGTCAAAAGTAATTTGTTAATAACACCGTGTCTGCTTTTACCGGAAAAAGTTGTATATTTGCAGACGTATTTATGAGCGCAAAGTTACAAAAACATTTGCAATGGCAGAATAAATACGGTGTATAAAGATTAAAAAGAATAGAATATGTCGTTGCGGAAACTCAAATTCGCCATTTTCGGCAACATTTACCAGGCTGACAGATCCTCAGGAATATACCACCTGCTCAATGCTCTCGCGCAGCGGAGGGCTAAGGTGAGCATGGAGCGTGCATTTTATGATTATCTCGCCAAGACCCGCGGGGTGAAGCTCGACGGCGTTGAAACTTTCGACGGAAAAGACGTGGATGCCGACTACGTGGTGTCGATGGGGGGCGACGGCACGCTGCTGCGCACCATATATTGCGTGGGCAGCCGCTGCACGCCGATAATCGGTGTGAACATGGGGCGGCTGGGCTTCCTTGCCGGAGTGGGCGTGGATGATATCGACGAGGTGCTCGACAGTGTGTACAACGAGCATTACGTGGTGGACTGTCTTGCCATGGTGCAGGTGGAGACCACTCGCAACGACGAAACCGACATACAGGAGTGTGCGCTCAACGAGATTGCCGTGCTCAAGCGCGACAATGCCTCGATGATATCCATACGCACGATTATCAACGGCGAATACATCGTGACCTATCATGCCGACGGGCTGATAATCAGCACGCCGACGGGGTCTACGGCCTACTCGCTGTCGAACGGCGGACCGATTATCGTGCCCCACACGGGGGTGTTGAGCCTTACGCCGGTGGCACCCCACAGCTTGACCGCGCGCCCCATCGTGATTCCCGACAATGCCGTTGTAACGCTCGAAGTGGAAAGCCGGAGCCACAACTTTCTTGTGGCTGCCGACGGGCGCTCGGCGAAATACGACGAGGGGCAGATTCTCACCATCCGCCGCGCGCCCTATGATGCCCACATCGTGAAGCCCAAGAAAATGACATACTTCTCCACGCTGAGAAAGAAAATGATGTGGGGTGCCGACACAAGAGTTTCTGCACCGTCGGCAACTTCGGGAGGAGAATTACAGAAAAACTCATAGCATGGGAGAAAAACAGAAAACAAGACACAAGGCTGGCTCCAAGTCAAGGCTCGCCGGAGGAATGAGCATCAAATCGCTGTTCAATATCCCCGAGAGCCGCTACTCGGCATCGCAGATAATGCGCTGGCTGTGGCGGGCATGGCGCGGCAACAGGATGCAGGCCGGCATAAATGCCATGCTCGGACTGGCAGACGTGGCGGTAAGCCTTGCCTCCGTATGGGCTGTGAAGCATGCCATCGACGTGGCGTCACACTCTGCCGGGGGGTCGATATACTGGGCGGTGGCCTTGATGGGAATGCTCATCCTCTGTGGGTTTGCGCTCAACATTTCCGCCGTGTGGGTGAAAAACATCCTTGGCATCAAGGCGCAGAACCGCATGCAGCAGCGCATGCTCGACCGCATTTTGCGCTCTGAATGGCACGGCAAGGAGAAGCGGCACAGTGGCGACGTGCTCAACCGTCTGGAGTTTGACGTGAGCAACGTGGTGAGTTTTCTCACCGAGACCCTGCCAAACACTCTCTCCGTGCTCGCACTCTTCATCGGCTCCTTCTGCTATCTCTTCTCCATGGACCCGTTGCTCGCTGCGATGATAGTGGCAATGCTGCCGCTGTTTATACTGACAAGCAAAATCTACGTGGGCCACATGCGCCGCCTCACCCGACAGGTGAGAAACAGCGACAGCCGGGTGCAGAGCGTTTTGCAGGAAACGATACAACACCGCATGCTCATCAAGACGATGGAAAAAGACGAGGCAATGGTGGACCGACTTGAGAATATGCAAAGCGAACTGAGGCACAACGTGGTAAGGCGAACCAAGTTTTCTGTGCTCTCAAACCTCATTCTGAACTTCGGCTTCGCCCTGGGCTACCTCGTGGCTTTCCTCTGGAGCGCACTGCGCATGTCGGCAGGCACGCTCACCTTCGGCGGCATGACAGCATTTCTGCAGCTCGTGGCAAAGATACAGGGACCGGCCCGAAACCTCACTAAGCTCGTACCGGCATTCGTTTCGGTGTTCACGGCAGCCGAACGGCTCATGGAACTCGAGGAGAACCCGCTCGAAGAGCAGGGCGACCCTATATATCTGGGCGATGACGCCGCGGATGGAGTGGGAATAAGCATACAGGACGTGAGCTATCGGTATGATGACGGGAAGCGGGATGTGTTAAACCGTCTGTCGTGTGATTTCCGCCCCAACACCTGCACGGCAATTCTTGGCGAAACAGGGGCCGGAAAAACAACGCTCATCAGGCTTATCCTCGCGCTGATGCGCCCCACGAGCGGACACGTGTATATATATAATAAGGAGAAACGGCTCGACATGTCGCCACGCACCCGCTGCAACATCGTGTATGTGCCACAGGGCAACACATTGCTGAGCGGAACGATACGCGACAACCTGCGCATGGGGAAACTCGACGCCACAGACCAGGAGATGCTCGCGGCTCTCGACAAGGCTTGCGCCGGATTCGTGAGAGAACTGCCGCAAAAGCTCGATACCAACTGTGCCGAAGCCGGAGGCGGACTCAGCGAGGGGCAGGCGCAGCGCATTGCCATAGCAAGAGCACTGCTGCGCAACGGCAGCGTGATGATTTTCGACGAGGCAACGAGCGCCCTCGACCCGGAAACGGAGCAGACGCTGCTCGAGAATCTGCTAAAAGACCGCTGCCACACGATAATATTCATTACCCACCGGCCTGCCGTAGTGGATTATTGCGACCAGGTGTTGAGGATTGAAAGAAACTCTGAGTAGTTCTTCCCCACCCTCCCCAGTTCTCCCAGTTCTCCCATTACTCTTATCAAATAATAAAAAACAAAACCAATATGAACATCAAGAAAATATTTTTTTCAATCACAATGCTTCTCGCCATGGCGAGCAGCATCATGGCACAGACTACAGATGAAAAAGGAAACGACCTTGACTCTCTCTATGCCCAGAAACTGCTGAAAACCGGTGTCGCAGCACCCGACTTCATACTGCCCATGCCAAACGGCAGCAGGATGCAGCTCAGCGAATTCAAAGGCAAATATGTGTTGCTCGATTTTTGGGCAACATGGTGTCCGGACTGCAGGAAGGATGTTCCGGCAGTGAAGGCTATGCACGAGAAATACGGAAACAAAGTGCAGTTTATCGGTGTTTCATTCGACGTGGACCGCGAGCGCTGGGCTAAGTTCATTGCCGACAACGGAATGAAATGGCGCCACGTGAGCGAACTCAAAAAGATGAGAGACGCTCAGATTGCCAAGCAATACGGAGTGCAGTGGATTCCGTCGATGACTCTTGTCGGTCCAGACGGAAAGGTAATCCTCTCCACCGTGGTAATCGAAAGAATGGAGAAGGCGCTCGAAAATATTAAGTGAAGAAAGAAGAGTGAAGAATGGGGATACACATGTCATCCATATTTTTCACATTAGTCCCATTTCTCCCATTAGTCCTATATCTCTTATAAAAAAAATAAAACACTATGCCAGAATCAAATTTTGTAGACTACGTAAAAATATACTGCCGCTCGGGAAAGGGCGGAAAAGGATCTATGCACCTGCGCCACGTGAAGTATCAGCCTAACGGCGGTCCTGACGGAGGCGACGGAGGAAAAGGCGGAAGCATCATCCTAAGAGGAAACCACAACTACTGGACATTGCTGCATCTGAAATATCAGCGACATATCAAAGCGGAACATGGCGGCAACGGCGGACGAGACAAATGCCACGGCACCGACGGCAAAGACGTGTATATCGATGTACCGTGCGGCACCGTGGTGTATGATGCGGAAACAGGAAAATTCATCTGCGACGTGATGCGCGACGGGCAGGAAGTGATGCTGCTCAAGGGCGGACGCGGAGGACTCGGAAACTATCAGTTCCGCACCGCCACAAACCAGGCTCCACGCTATGCCCAGCCTGGCGAGCCAATGCAGGAAATGACCGTCATCATGGAACTGAAACTCCTTGCCGATGTAGGTCTCGTGGGTTTCCCAAACGCCGGAAAGAGCACTTTGCTGTCCACCGTGTCGAGTGCACGCCCGAAAATCGCCAACTACCCGTTCACCACGCTCGAGCCATCGCTCGGCATCGTGGAATACCACGACCGCAAGTCGTTTGTAATGGCAGATATTCCGGGTATCATCGAAGGGGCAAGCGAGGGCAAAGGACTCGGACTGCGCTTTTTGCGACACATTGAGCGCAACTCCCTGTTGCTCTTTATGGTGCCTGGAGATACCGACGACATAAAGCGCGAATACGAAATATTGCTCAACGAACTGACAAACTTCAATCCCGAAATGCTCGACAAGCACCGTGTGCTCGCCGTTACGAAGTGCGACTTGCTCGACGATGAACTGATAGAGATGCTGCGCGAAACATTGCCCGAGGATCTCCCCGTTGTGTTCATCTCATCCGTAACCGGACAGGGCATCAACGAACTAAAGGATGTGTTATGGAAGGAGCTTAACAGCGAAAGCAACAAGCTCACCGAAATTATGGCAGAAGACACGCTCGTGCACCGCGACAAGGATCTCAACACCTTGCCCGAAGAGCTACGCCGCGAGGGTGAGGACGAAATCGAATTCGCTGACGAGGATGACGTGGAAGACGTGGACGACCTTGATGATTTTGAATACGAAATGGAGGACGAAGACTGATGCCTGTACCACAACTTCATTACTATGACATCTCACACGGTGTGGTGGCTTTCAGCACCACACGGCATGGAGGATTCAGCAAGGGCAACTACGGAGAATTCAATATCAACGGATATTGCGGCGACAACAAGGATGACGTGGAGAAAAACCGCCGGTTGCTTGCCGTCGAACTGGGTGTAGACGAGAGCCGCATCATTCTGCCGCATCAGACTCACGGAGTGGAGACTCGGCAGATTGCCGGCGATTTTCTGTCGCTGCCCGAAGGGGTGCAACAGATGATACTAGAGGGCGTAGATGCCGTGATGACAAACATGAAGGGAGTATGCATCGGGGTGTCTACCGCCGACTGCATCCCAATTATCCTATACGACGCCGAGCATCATGCCGCCTGTGCCGTGCATGCCGGATGGCGCGGCACTGTGGCAAGAATACTGCTGAAGGCTATCGCCGACATGCGCCTGGCTTATGGCACGGAGGCTGCGCAGTTGAAAGCAGTAGTGGGGCCAGGCATTTCTCTCGATGCATTCGAAGTGGGCAACGAGGTGTACGAGGAATTTGCCAATGCCAATTTTGACATGACGCCCATCAGCAAGCAAATCAAGGTGGAAGGTTCCGACTTTGAATTCAAGTGGCACATTGACCTGCCGGAATGTAACCGGCGGCAGCTCGTCATGGCTGGAGTGAAGAAAGAAAACATCCAGATGTGCCGAATATGCACATATAGCAACACCCAGGATTATTTCTCCGCCCGACGGCTTGGCAAAGATTCCGGAAGAATCTTCACCGGCATCATGTTGTAGATTCACAGGCGTCATGCTGCAAAATAGGTTATAACCCAATCTGATTGGTTTGGGTTATAACTTCTTTAAAGTTTCAGACTTATATTTTCCGATAAAATATCATCAAACCACATTCAAAATAAAACCAATTCTTCACTTATTACATATATATTTATATGTTTTTTTGCAAATTTGTTTGAACATAAAACATTTTTTCATACATTTGCTTTCGAAAAGAAATAGGAGAAAAATAATAGAGGAAAGAACAACAACGTTTTTTTTGCATCATAACGACAAGGCCGAGAGGCCAATGCCTTAACATATACATTAAACTAAATCTATATTTTGCCGTCTGTATATTATACGGAGAGAAACGGCACACTATAAAACATTCAATATGGTATCAAAAAATAATACCCAATCCAAATTGCACAAACTGCTTGCTATAATTATCGCAGCAAGTGCCCCATCGCTCATACAGGCTCAGAGAGTGGCTCTGAAAACAAATGCCCTGTATTGGGCGGCGGCAACACCTAATGTTGGTGCGGAATTCCGTATCAGCCGTCATGTTACATTCAATTTTGAAGCTGCCTACAACCGCATCAACATCGGCAAAGCCGACACGCGCGGAGCTATGATTACGCCCGAAGTGAGATACTGGTTCAGCGCACGCCCACAGGCAGGACACTTCGTGGGACTGGAGGGCATCGGCGCCGACTACAACCTGGTGTACAAAGGCAAACGCCACAAGGGAGACCTCTATGGCGGCGGACTTACCTACGGCTACAGCTTCGTGCTCTCGCGCCACTGGAGCCTTGAAACAAGTCTCGGCTTCGGTATGGCCCATTTTCAGGAAAAGAAATACGACAAGGACGGCAAAGAGCCAAACTCTGCCAACGTGAAAGAATGGAAGGCAATGCCAATGAAGGCCGCCGTGTCGTTTGTGTATATCATAAAATAATGCTACAGGATTATGAAAAAACACCTTATTAATAATATATCTGGAAGAGCCACGGCTGCGATAATGCTCTTGCTGATTGCAGTCACGGCTTTCTCGCAGAACGTGATACGACTCACCGGACAGGTGCTGGTAAAAACAGACCATTCTCCGGCAATCGGGGTGAACATAGTGGATACCAAGACAAAACGGGCTCTCGCCGTAACCGACGAGGACGGAAAATTTGCCGTGAACGTAATGTCTAACGCAAAACTGCGCTTCTCGATGGTGGGACTGAAAACTAAAGAGGTGAACGTGAACGGAAAACTCCGCATCACCGTGACACTCGAAGAAGAAAACGTGTCGCTCAACGAGGTTATGGTGTCACAAAAAAGAGTAACCGACAAGATTATGCCCGAACCCACCGACATTGAAGTGCACGGAAACTACTTCCACGTGAAAACCCGCGTTAGAGTGCCCAAACAGATGTTCGCCCACGACACGCGCCTCGTGGTACAGCCCGTGCTGAACAATGTAACAAGAAAAAAAATACAGCTCATGAAGCCTATGGTGTATGATGCCAAAGAATACAATCAGACACAGGATCGACTTTACAATTTCGACCTAAACAACGAAACGGCAGGCGACCCGCTGGCAAAGTTCATCACCGTGAAAAGCAAAAGCACCAAGGAGCGCGGACGGAGCAACGACATCATCGGATACACCGACTCGATATACGTGGAGAATATGAAAGACGAATACTCCTGCGACATTTACATGGCGATAGAAAACTACAACCGCATACTCTACCGCGATACAACGAGCATTGCACATGGAACAGTGAATCCACTGAGATTCCTCGACTACAGCTTTGCCGCACACCAACTCACCGACTCGGCTTTCATGCCAAAACCAGAGGCTCAGTTGCGCGACAGCAAGGGAGAAGTGAGACTACACTTCCCCGTGGGAAAGGCGGAATTCAATACCCGCGATGCCAACAACGCTGCCGAGATTGAAAGTCTGCGCTCGCAAATCGAAGCTATATCAAAATCAGAAGGAGCCACACTGAATTCACTCGAGCTCAACGGACAAGCTTCGCCTGAAGGCATTTACAACCAAAACCGCAATCTCGCCGAAAAGAGAATGGACTTCGCCCTGCGCTTTCTGAAAAAGCAGTTGCCGCAAAGCATGCAGCAGGGAATGGAATTCAAGAGCAAAGCCGAAGTGGCCTCCTGGCAAGACGTGGCAAACATGATGCGTGCCGACAATCTCTCAACTGAGTCAAGCAGCGTGGAAAACATCATTGCAAAAAACAAAAGCATAGACTTGCAGAGCAAAGCAATGAAAAGATTGCCGAATTACAGAAGTCTCGTCGCCGCAAAATATCTGCCAATGCTACGACGCGTGGAATACACACTGCACTACAGCATCTACCGCACACTTACTAAAGACGAGATTCAAGTTCTCTATGACCAGGACTACAAACAGCTGTCGAAGTTTGAATTCTTCAAGCTATACAGATCGGAAACCGACTCCATAAAGCGCCTCAAAATGATGGAACAGGCTCTGGAGGTGTACCCATCGTTCACTGCCGCCGCCAACGACCTTGCAGCAGAAAAGATAAACCGCAAACAGTCTGACGCAACTATTCTTGCAAAGTTTGCCGGTGCCAACGCTCCGCAAGAGGTGAACACAAACCAGATGATTGCCTTGATGGATGCCGGAAAATACCAGCAAGCCGACTCCGTAGCACAGTTTGTTGACGACAATGCCGACACCCACCTGCTACTTGCCATGAATGCCGCACTCAACGGCAGATACGACGAAAACTACACCACCATTGCCAAAACCGGCAAACAAAACGAAGTGGTGATGCTGCTCGCCATGAAGCGCAACGACGAGGCGCTGAGAGTGAGCCGCACGCTCCCCGACGACAAGGCGATGACACACTACCTGCGTGCCGTATGCCTTAACAGGACCGACAATGTGGTGGAGGCGGACAAGGAACTGAAACAGGCTCTCGCCATGGACCCAACGCTAAAGGAAGTGGCTAAAGTGGACGGCGACGTGAACGACCTGCTCTCGCTGGACAAAGAAGAAGAATAAAAACAGACACGACATGAAAAAAAGAAATCTCAATATACTCTGCGCTCTGCTTGCTTTATCATCCCAACTCTGCGCACAAGACTTAAACGGAGCGGAAGAGAACAAAATCAACGCTCTCGACCATCTGCTGCAACGCCCACGCGTGGCTAAATTCTACAAAGACAAGAAGTTTATGGACCACATGTTTCTCGACTACGGACTGGGCGGAAACCTGATGGGAAGACACGACGTGAAAGTCGGACCGATGGCTGAAATGAGCATCGGCGACTGGATTTCGCCGGAACACGGATGGAGAGTGAATCTCTATGGCGGTGCCTACAAGATTTCGGGAAAGAAAGTGAAATACGCATCTGCCGCAATCGACTACATGCTCAACATAACGGCAATAGCAACACCGGGCAACGATTACAGGCAAAAGCCGTTTGAACTTTATGGCATTGCCGGTATCGACGCTTCGTATTCTCGCGAAAACGGCAACAACGACCATGGATTCGGCGCCCACCTGGGACTGCGCGGACAGGCAGCTCTCTCAAACATATCATATTTCTATCTCGAACCTCGCGTTGGAGTAGTACAAGACGGAGTGTCGCAGGTAGAATCGTGGCGCAACCTCAGACCTACGGCAAGCGTGTCGATGGGCTTCGGAGTAAGAATGCCCGACGTGAGAAAAGGGGGAAGAAACTCCGGAGGCAAAAGCGACAGCTTTGCCGACGGACTCTTCGTAAGCACCATGACCGGTCCGATGTATTTGGGCAACAGATACACCCACCTGTGGAAACGAAACAGGGGTATGACGGCTGCCGTTTCTCTCGGAAAATGGTTTGACTACTGCAACGCACTGCAACTCACCCTCGATGCTACATCTTTCAGACAGAACCGTCAGAACAGGATGAGAGCCGTGGGCGCACGGCTCGACTATATGCTCAACCTGCACAGCGCATTCGGAGGTTACAATCCCGAGAGAAAATTCTGGGTGAATGGTCTTGTGGGCTTTGGGTACAACTATTCGAAAGACAGAACATCCGAGGCAAGGTATACATGGAGCACGGGAGCCGGACTGCAAGCAAACGTGAAGCTATCGCGCGACATCAACTTTATCCTTGAACCGCGCATAGATGTGTATAACCACAAATGGGCTCCGCACGCAAGTACATTCGAGAAAATCGACGCCACGGCATCGCTCCTTGCAGGATTTACATACACTTACCACGAGGCTCTGGCACGGGAGGCACACAAGGCAGAAGAGGGCATGAAGATGAGGAAAAGCAGCTTCGGACTTGCAGGCGGAGCAACAGTGAGACTCTTCCAGTATAACCAGAAGGAACGCTATATGCCAATGGCAAAAGTGTATTACACCCACTGGACGGCACCGCTCGCAGGATGGAGATACAGCGTGCAGGGCGTCTACGGAAAGCCCGTAAACTCACGACGTTTCGGAGCTATCACTGCTGGATTCGACTGGATGACCGACCTAACAGCCCTGACATACGGATGCGACAACTCGAGAATCCTCTCGGCAAGGACCCTTGCCGGATTTAATCTCGGCGCAGACCACTCTGAAAACACACGTCTCTCGTCTAACGTGCATGCCGGAGCTCAGCTCGCACTCAGACTGTCTAAACATGTTAGTCTAACGGCAGAAGGCCAACTCGCCTACGAATTTACGCCGCGCTACAACGGACTGCGCACAAGAAGAATCCAGCCGCAGGCTCTGCTCGGAGTGGAATACAATCTGCAACGAAGCCACAGAAACAAAGACCTCGACGAGAAGCCGGCACAGGCAAACTTCCTGTCGCTCAGCGCCGGCACAGGTGTCTATTCAGGAAGCATGAGCAAAAGCAGCAGCTTTGGCAAAAAGCTAACAATCCTGACCGACATAGGCTACGGAAGGTGGTTCAGCCACGTAAGCGGTATGCAACTCAGCATGGGCAACACCGTTGTGCCGTCGGCAAACATAGCGAGCAAGACTATAACCTCATTGCGCGCCGACTACATGATGAACCTGAAGAGTGCCGTAACCGGAGAATCAACGGAGAACGACCTGGTGCAGCTAACCGGTCTCATCGGAGCATCGGCAAACATAAGCACCAAGGAAGGACGCGGAAACAATTTTGCACCGGGAATGCATGCCGCACTGCAAACGGGCTTCAAGGTGTCGAAATGCGTAGAACTGTATTTCGAACCTTCGGCTACAGCCTTCACTAAAAAGATTGAAGGCTCCAGCTGGTGCAGTCCCGCCACAGTGGAACTAAGAATGAGCATCGGTACGAAGTTCCACTTCTGATAAAGAAAAAAATGCCGCCAACAGTTTCATCACGAGACCGGTTGGCGGTTTTTCTCTTTTTAAGGAGAAATCTGTTATGTTACATTCTTATCATTCATTGAAAGGATATTATGGAAAATTCATTGTCTTCTCCTTTCACAAAAATCATCAACTAAAAGTCTGAAACGAATCAACTACACGTCAAGAACAATACCGGCACCCCTTTGGATTTATCGCCGGACTGAAGTTTATTTTCTGCAAAAATAGTTTTTATGCAGCATCCGTGCAAACGGCAAAATGGCAAATCCGGCTCAAACGTGGCTATTCAAGGTTTATGTGGTAGAAATTAAGGATTAAACGTTATAAAAAATACACTCATTATGTAATGTCCATTTTGAAAAACCGCCCTTTTAGTCTTTTCAAATTTAATTTAAGTCAAAATTCACGATATTGAAACACTAAAAACCCCCACTTTGTTTTGCACACACAAATTTATATATTAACTTTGCCATAGAAAAGGAGACAGCGGACGAATCATCCGCCAGACACATAATCACAAGGGAATAACAATTAAACTAATAACAAAAATACTATGGTAAGTTACAAAGAATTAGGCTTGGTAAACACCAGAGAGATGTTTAAGAGAGCCATCAACGGCGG
>CAKQDG010000006.1 GCA_934219025.1 uncultured Prevotella sp.
AGCCTCGTTACCATCACAAGTGATAAACTTTTTTTCTTTTGCCATTTTAATAAAATATTAATGTTAATGTATCAATTGTTTTTATCTCTACTTCTTTTCAATTATATATAATAGGTACGTACCTATATATATTTAATACAAGAATCCCAGCAACCATAGCGGTATCATATTTCCATGACCTATTTCCGTGTTATATCTGGCGTAAATCAAATCAGGATTTATTCGCGATCTACCCTGTTTGGCTGCATCGCAAACCTTAAACTGGTATTTCTCGTTTACTATGTAAGTTCCGCTTTTCTTTCCCGTATTCACTTTGTGGTCTTTCCACAAAGAGTTGAGAAAGAAGTTTTCCATAAGATTCTGCTTCTCAACATTTATAGGATAGATAGCATACATAAGATTAGGATTATGAACCATCACCATCGGCGGTTTCTTGGGGAAAGACTGACCCACCGGGTAAACTATATTTATCAAGCGGGCATCGGCAAGATACTTTATATAATTCATCACTGTGGCCCTGCTTGTTTCTATATCATTTGCAAGCTGACTGATATTCGGAGCCTTCGACCCGTTCACTGCCAGAAGATAGAACAGCTTTTTTATTTTCGCAAGATATTTCAGCTCGATCTGCTTGATGAAAAGGATATCCACCTCGGTCATCATATTCATTGTCTTGAGCAGATTCTCCGAATAATTGCGGTGTTCCCTAAAGAAAGGATAGAAGCCATGATGCAGATAATCGGGAAAATACTTCAAGGGCGACACATAGGGCAGAATCTGCCTCACTATCTGCTCGTGGTTCTCCAAAATATCATCAAGGGAATACGCCTCAAAGCGATTTCCCGTCTGCAAATTCAAAAATTCCCGGAACGAGAAACCGCGAAGGTTGTAGCTCTTTACTATCCCGGAAAGTTCCGTATTGTCATCCTTCAGACGCATCACACTACTACCCGTGAATACTATCTTGAGGTTTGGATACAAATCATAACAACGCCGCAGCTCATGCGCCCAGTTCGGCTCTTTAAAGACCTGGTCGATCAACAGGGTGCGACCGCCTTTTCTATAGAAATCTCCGGCAAAATCAGAAATACCGTGTACCTGAAAATAGAAATTGTTCATATTTACATACAAGCATTTCCGGTTTCCGGCATCCACATGCTCTTTGGCATACTGCAAAAGGAATGTTGTCTTTCCCACGCCGCGAGAACCTTTTATGCCTATCATACGGTCGCTCCAATCTATCTCGTCCATAAGACGACGACGGACAGGCGCATCTGTATGCTCAACTAAATAGTTGTGTGTTCTGAAAAAAGCTTCCATTCCTTTATTTTCTGTTTATATAAGCATATGACAATACACACGAAGAAAGCTATTGCGTGTTACAATCTTCCGCATGCGAATTATCATATGCAAAGATAATAGTTTATTCTTTATTTTCAAACTCTACATTACAAAATCTTATGTTTTTTGTTATTTTTAAACTTCAAAACCGAATAAAAGGACAAAAAAGACCGGTTTAAGACTGTATACTAACTCCTGTTTTTTGAATGAAGCCTAAATTTTTAGGATTTTGCAGCGCTCCGACCTTTTAACATATAAATACAAGTGAAATGTTAAAAACACGTTGAACACTTGACACAAGAACCGCTTTATGTTGACCAAACAAGAATTTGGCGGAAAATATCACATTTTTAAGCTTTCCGCACAAGTCGCTGGGCTACAGTCTTTTACATCACACCATAAAAAGGAAACACCGTTTTACGGGAGGCAAAGCAACGCTTCTTCAAGAGCAAAGCATTGCTTTGCTCCGCATAAAGCGTATTTTCGGAAAGCCTTTCCACACAAAAACTGCAAGAAAAACTGTATCAAGCCATACAAAAATGCAAACCAAAACTTATCATTCGGGCAATTCTCAGGCAGAAGTGCCGTAATCATATTTACGATTATAGACCGTTACACATCAAGACGAAGAAAAAGGGATTGTTAAAATCCGGCTCCTGAAAAGTTAAATTAACCAATTTCCTGATATATAAACTGCAACTCATCCCTACATAATTCAGAATTCGGTTTCATTTCTCTGACGACAAAGACTCAAAATGCATATTGTTTGCGTGAACAAATTACCGTGCAAACGTTTTCCTGTCAATAAATTATAGATATTACACAAATAAAGTATATTAAAATTGTTTTTTTGACATTTTCCTATTATCTTTGCAAGCGTACACTATAAAACCAAGTATGAACAATAATCTATTAAAACCCGATTATATTTTCGAATCAAGTTGGGAAGTTTGCAATAAAGTAGGAGGAATTTATGCAGTTCTTTCCACAAGAGCCAACACATTACAAAAGGTAATGAAAGACAGGATTATATTTATTGGTCCTGACTGCTGGCACGAAAACGAATGTATATATTTTACAGAAGACTGCAACATTTTTGCGGATTGGAAAGAGAACGCAGAAAAGAACGGACTGAAAATCAAAGTAGGTCGATGGAATGTGCCCGGTTCGCCGATTTCAATACTCGTGGATTTCGAGCCGTTCTATAGCAAGAAAGACGAAATATACGGCAAGCTCTGGGAGGATTTCAAGGTGGACAGCCTCCACGCATACGGCGACTACGACGAAGCCTCGATGTTTTCTTATGCCGCAGCAAAAGTGGTGGAAAGTTTCTACAACTTCTATCTGAACAAGGAGCAAAAGGTGGTGTATCACGGAAACGAATGGATGACGGGCCTCGGACTGCTCTACATCAGGAAATACATGCCACAGATTGCCACCATTTTCACCACACACGCCACAAGCATCGGAAGAAGCATTGCCGGAAACAACAAGCCTCTTTACGACTATCTATTTGCATACAACGGCGACCAGATGGCGGGAGAACTGAACATGCAAAGCAAGCATTCCATCGAAAAGCAGACGGCACACAACGTGGACTGCTTCACCACCGTGAGCGAAATCACGGCCAACGAATGCAAGGAACTGCTCGACAAGCCTGTGGACGTGATTCTGCCAAATGGATTTGAAGATGACTTCATACCAAAAGGAGCTACGTTTACGCGCAAAAGGAAAGCTGCAAGAAAGAAAGTGCTTGACGTGGCAAACGCCCTGCTC
This sequence comes from uncultured Prevotella sp., assembly GCA_934219025.1. GTDB lineage: Bacteria > Bacteroidota > Bacteroidia > Bacteroidales > Bacteroidaceae > Prevotella. Next base: position 3,118 of record CAKQDG010000006.1, read on the forward strand.
GGCACTGACCTTGACGACAACACCCTGATTGTTTCAACAAGCGGCAGATATGAATTCCGCAACAAAGGCGTTGACGTGTATATCGAGGCGATGAACAGGTTGCTCAGAGACAAGGACTTGAAGAAAAATGTGGTAGCATTTATCGAAGTTCCGGGATGGTGTGGCGAGCCTCGCCAGGACTTGATCGACAGATTGAAATCCGGAAAGAAATACGACACTCCGCTCGACATTCCGATGATTACGCATTGGCTCCACAACATGAGCCACGACAACGTGCTCGGCATGCTTAAATATCTCGACATGCAAAACCGCAAGGACGACAAGGTGAAGCTGATTTTCCTGCCGTGCTACCTCGACGGCAACGACGGTATTCTGAACATCAGCTACTATGATATCGTACTGGGCAACGACCTGTGTATCTACCCGTCGTATTATGAGCCATGGGGATACACGCCACTCGAAGCCGTAGCATTTAAAGTGCCGTGCATCACCACCGATTTGGCAGGCTTTGGCCTGTGGGCAAACAGCATAAAAGGTAAATATTGCGAGATTGAAGATGGAGTGAAAGTGGTGCACAGAACCGACTACAACTACTCTGAAGTTGCCGATGCGATAAAGGATTGCGTGGCAAAATTCTCTAACTTCGACGAAAAACAGGTTAAAGCCATAAGGACAAAAGCCTTCAACCTGTCGAAAAAGGCCTTATGGAGTGAATTCATAAAATACTACTGGCAGGCTTACGACTTCGCCTTAAGAAAGGCAGAGGAGAGACGTTGAGAATTAGGAATTAGGAATTGAAGAAATCATCAGATTTACAAATTCTCCCAAAACTCACAATTCTCCCAGAAAAAGAATAATCATAAACCAAAATAACTATAAACAATGAAAATCAAAGCAGATCATGTCAATGCTCCACAATGGAAAGAAGTGACAGTTAAATCTAAACTGCCTGAGCAACTCAAATGCTTGGACGAGTTGGCTCACAACATGTGGTGGGCATGGAACTACGAGGCTCGCGACCTTTGGAGAAGCCTTGACGAAGACTTGTATGAAGAGGTTGGCCACAACCCTGTAGCCCTTCTCGATCAGCTCAGCTATGAGCGCAAGGAGGAAATCGTGAAAGACAAGACCATCATGAAGCGCATGAAGGATGTTTACACTCTTTTCCGCAATTATATGGATGTTGAACCCGACAAGAACCGTCCGTCTGTGGCTTACTTCTGCATGGAGTTCGGTATCAACCAGGTGCTGAAGATCTATTCTGGCGGTCTGGGAATGCTTGCCGGCGACTATATGAAGGAGGCTTCTGACAGCAACGTAAACATGTGTGGCGTAGGCTTCCTTTACAGATACGGATATTTCAAACAGTCGCTGAGCATGGACGGACAGCAGATTGCAAACTATGACGCCCAGAACTTCAACTCGCTTCCTATTGAACGCCAGCTCGACGAAAACGGGGAGCCGCTGGTTATCGACGTACCTTATATGAACTATAATGTACACGCATACGTATGGAGAGTCAATGTGGGTCGCGTTCCATTATATCTTCTGGATACCGACAACGAACTGAACTCTGAATTCGACCGTCCTATCACCCACTCTCTCTATGGAGGTGACTGGGAGAACCGCTTGAAACAGGAAATTCTGCTCGGTATGGGTGGTATCCTGCTTCTGAAGAAACTGGGTATCAAGAAAGATATTTATCACTGCAACGAGGGCCATGCCGCACTCTGCAACTTGCAGCGCCTGTGTGACTACGTGAAAGACGGACTTACATTCAACCAGGCAATGGAGCTGGTAAGAGCATCTTCTCTGTATACAGTTCACACTCCTGTTCCTGCCGGTCACGACTATTTCGACGAGGCTCTCTTCGGAAAATATATGGGCGGATACCCTCAGATGCTCGGCATCACATGGGACGAATTTATAGGAATGGGCCGCAACAACCCTGACGACCACAACGAGCGCTTCTGCATGTCGGTTTTCGCATGCAACACTTGCCAGGAGGTGAATGGTGTAAGTAAGCTTCACGGATGGGTTAGCCAAAAGATGTTCAGCAGCATCTGGAACGGTTATTATCCAGAGGAGAACCACGTGGGCTACGTAACAAACGGCGTTCACTTCCCTACATGGGCAGCAACAGAATGGCGCAAGCTCTACGCACAGTACTTCGACGAGACTTTCATGAGCGACCAGAGCAACGAGAAAATCTGGCAGGCTATCTACAATGTGCCTGACGACGTAATCTGGAGCACTCGTATGGCCCTGAAGAAGAAACTCACTGACTATATCCGCACTAAATTCCGCGAGACTTGGCTGAAAAACCAAGGGGATCCTTCACGCGTGGTTTCTCTCTTGGAGAAAATCAACCCTAACGCTCTGATGATCGGATTCTGCCGCCGCTTCGCAACATACAAGCGTGCTCATCTGCTGTTCACCGACCTCGACCGCTTGTCTAAGATTGTAAACAATCCTGAGCATCCGGTTCAGTTCCTCTTCTCAGGAAAGGCTCACCCGGCTGACGGTGCCGGCCAGGGACTTATCAAGAAGATTTACGAAATCAGCCAGCGTCCAGAGTTCTTGGGCAAAATCATTTTCCTTGAGGACTATGACATGCGTCTTGCACGCCGACTTGTTTCCGGTGTTGATATCTGGATGAACACTCCAACCCGTCCGCTTGAGGCTTCGGGTACATCCGGCGAGAAAGCTGAGATGAACGGTGTGGTAAACCTTTCCGTGCTCGACGGATGGTGGCTCGAAGGCTATCGCCAGGGCGCTGGATGGGCTCTTACAGAAAAGCGCACTTACCAGAACCAGGGATATCAGGATCAGCTTGACGCTGCTACAATCTACGGTTTGCTCGAGAACGAAATCATTCCTCTGTACTACAACAAGGGCAACAAGGATTACAGCGAAGGCTGGGTGAAGGTTATCAAGAACTCTATCGCACAGATTGCTCCTCACTACACAATGAAGCGTCAGCTCGATGACTATTATGACAAGTTCTACTGCAAGGAGGCTGACCGCTTCCATAAACTCGAAGCAAACGACAACCGTCTGGCTAAAGAGATTGCACAGTGGAAGGAGACTGTTGCCGAGCGCTGGGATTCTATCAATGTGGTGTCAAAGGAGACTACTATTCCTTCTACGGGTATGGTTACCGGAGAACAGTACAACGTGAAATATGTAATTGACGAACAGGGACTGGACGATGCTATCGGACTGGAAGTTGTTGTTGTGAAGACCGACAAGAACGGCGAGGAGCATATCCACAACAAGCATCAATTCAAGATGACTGGAAAGAACGGCAACCTGTATACCTTTGAGGCTAACATCGAGGCTGGAGTTGCCGGTTCATACAGAACTTGCGTGAGGATGTATCCTAAGAACAATGAACTTCCTCACCGTCAGGATTTCTGCTACATCAAATGGCTTGACTAATCAAAGATTTCAGAAAATACAAAAAAGGGCTGCACAGTTTTTCACCGTGCAGCCTTATTTTTTGGATTAACTTTTATTCCTATTGCTTGCCTATCACCTTTTTCTCTACATCACAAACAAGCATCTCGTTTGTAAGCCAAGAATTAGGGAAAACAGACTTTGCCTCATTCAGTATACAAGCCTCATCACCATACTTCGAAGAATAATGTCCGAGGAGCAACATCCCCGCACCGGCATCTCTCGCCACAGTGGCAGCCTGACGCGCTGTAGAATGATTGTATTTTGCAGCCTGCTTCTCATCAGAGTCAGCATAAGTGGATTCATGATACAAAACATCTACACCTTTCACGGCATTATGCAGCTCCGCCATATAGCGCGTGTCGGAACAATAGGCATACGACAAGGGTTGTCCTGCCGGTTTTGTTAGCTTGGAGCATTCTACGACTTCACCCTCCGGTGTATGCCAGTCTATTCCGTTCTTTATATTATTATACTGGCTCCGAGGAACGCCGTAGAAGTCGCACATCTCTCTATCGATATGAGGCAGACCTGGTTTTTCTTTAAAAAGAAAGCCACAACACGGCACACGATGACGGAGTGGAACGGTTATGACCGTAAGGCTTTTGTCCTCATAAACCACACCGTTATATGTTGTGTCAAGCGGATGGAAGACAAGTTCGTATTCGAACGTGGAACAAAACATCTTCCTCTGGAGTTCAAAGAGCGTCTGCATTTCTTTCGGGGCATAAATATGCAAGGGGGCAGTCCTGCCCAACAGTCCAAAAGTGGAAACAAGTCCCATCAGTCCAAAGCAATGGTCGCCGTGAAGATGGGAAATAAAAATTGCCTCGATTTTACTGAAATGTATTCTGCTCTTGCGCAGCTGAAGCTGAGTACCCTCGCCACAATCCACCATAAACATCTTGTCGTGGAATTCTATTACTTGAGACGAAGTGTTGTGCTTCAAATTTGGCAGTGCACTGCCACAACCCAATATATGAACCTGAAATCTTGCCATCACCAAGCTGTTTTATTTCACAACACGCTTATAAGCGTAAATTCCGTTGCCGTTCTCGAGAAGCAAAGAATCAGGTCCGAGTGAATATATGCTGAATGTGTCTGACGACAGAATAAGTTTACCGTTGAGGATACGCCAATCAACATATGTTTTCTGTTCTTGATTGTCGCCCTCTACTACTCCACCCTCTTCTATAGTAAACGAACGGTCTATGCTCGACCATTTTCCCATCAGCGAGGTGAGATTTATCACAGTCTGGGCAAACATCTCGCCATCAGCCGTTTTACAGGCGAGGACAGCAAGGCGGTCGCCTGCCAACAATCCGCCAAGCACCATGGTGGAAGTATCTTCGCTCTGCATTGTGAATTCCAGCGTTTCTCCTTTATCAGTAATCAACTGAAGCGAATTCATCGATGTGCCATCCCCACAACTGCCATACAATGTCGTATCGGCAGTGGCCTCGTCATTATCGACGGCAACATTTGCGGTTTCCACATTCTTCTTTTTGTCATTGCAGCCCACGGCTACAACGACAAGAGCAACCAATGCAAAAAAATAAAAAATACGTTTCATAATAATTGTCTCTTTAGTTGTTTTCTTGTTCTTGTTTCTTTGCCTCGTTCCAAAGTTTATCCATTTCCTCGAGCGTCATTTCCGTCAAAGGTTTTCCTTGCCTTATGGAATGTTCCTCGATATAATTGAAACGACGGATAAACTTGCGGTTGGTCTTCTCCAACGCATCGTCGGGATTGAGTTTATACAAGCGCGCGGCATTAATTACGCTGAAAAGGAAATCGCCAAGTTCCTGCAGGGAACGTTCCTTATCCTCCTTGCGAAGCTCTGCTTCAAGTTCGCCGAGTTCCTCATGCACCTTGCTCCACACATCTCCCTTATCTTCCCAGTCAAAGCCCACGTTTCGTGCCTTGTCTTGAATACGATATGCCTTAATCAACGACGGGAGAGCATCCGGCACACCGGAAAGCACACGCTTGTTGCCGTCTTTTTCCTTCAACTTTATCTGTTCCCAGTTCTCTATCACTTTTTGGGCAGTGTCTGCATTCTGCATATCGTCATGAGCCAGATCCTCGCCATACGGCAATGGTCTTGGAGACGGTGCCCCCACTTGAGACGGATGGTAAACATGCGGATGGCGGAATATAAGCTTGTCGGTAAGCTTATTGCAAACATCTGCAACGTCAAACTGTTCGTTTTCCTCACCTATCTTTGAATAAAAGCACACATGCAGCAAGACATCGCCCAGTTCCTTGCAGATATTTGGAGTGTCTTCTTTGCTCAAGGCGTCGCTAAGTTCAAAAACTTCTTCTATAGTATTAGTGCGGAGACTTTGGTTTGTCTGTTTGCGGTCCCATGGACATTTCTCGCGCAATGTGTCGAGCACATCAAGAAAGCGTCCAAATGCCTCCAATTTTTCTTCTCGTGTATGCATATTATTTATTTGAAATTTTGTTATATGTTATTGTCTTCAGCAATATTCTGTCTGTTTCAGAAATATTAAAATTGTCGAGCATCAACCTGTCATTGAGGAAATCCTTGCCAAGGGTGGCAGAAACAGAAGAGAAATCCGATTTTGGAGCACTGGCAGTTTTTTCACAATACATTCCAAAGAAATATGCGGCTTCACCGATATTCCCCATAAACCATTTGCAGTATCCAGCATTTAAGTAATCTGACGTTGATGTTTCTTTTTGAGACAGGAGCCACTGATATTCTCTGTCGGCTTGTTCAAGTTTTTTCTGTCCCATCAAAACCCACGCAAGAACTCGCTTTATATTTGCATTTTCCGGATATTGAAAATCAAGCCGGTAAATAATCTCTGCGGCATCGGAAAACAAACCAAGTTGCGCAAGGATGATGGCATACTCAAAAGCTATACTTCTATTTTCTGGATTTTCTTTATAAATATTTGCATATACTCTACTTGCATCCGGAAATTTTTCATCGCGGAACAAGGCACGAGCATAGCCCAACTTTGCCTTTTTATTGTTTTCCGACTTCTTCAAGACTGCCAGGAAATAGTCCTCTGCCTTCAAATAGTTTTTGGAATATTCCAGATTAAATATGCCAAGAATCATATTGGATTCATCCGTTTTGCAATTTTCCAAAACAGGAACAACAGTCTTGAGCAAATCCTCATCAGAACGTTTCATCAAGAACTGAACGAAGGGAATGATTTCTTTCTCAACGAGAGTGCCTCGAAAAAGAGAACTCTTTATAAACAAACAATTCTCTGTTGTAAAGGGATTATATATCTGCTCATGCCAACGGTAAAGGCGGAAAAAGCGATACAAATCCTGAAGTGTTTGCCTGCGGATATAAGCCGGGGAAAGAGACTCTTCGGACTTTACGCCAAAGATATCAGAATTTCCCATCATTTCTCGCACACCTGCTGGAAGCTTGTCTATCACTGCTGCAACAGCAATGGCAAAAGAATATTTATCGCTGTCGCAAAATGGACCGGTTTGCAATAAATTTTCAAGGAAACTACTGTCTTTATCCTGAATCTTCTTTGTAATCTCCGGATGATTTACGTTAAACGGTGTGAACCAATTTGAGAGAGTATAAAAAAACGGGAAACGCTTCATCTGCGAGAAGCCGCCGAAATAGATATCGGCACCAGACTTCTGCATATCCATCATCTGCCGGAATTTTTCCTCTGTCTCCTCCATGGCTCTGTCTTCTGCCCCAGGATCAAGAATGTCCCTCATCACATCTTCTTCTTTTTCAGAAATACCCAAACGGGTTACTGCAAGGTTGCTGTTTTTATACAGCGTAGGCATTATGTCCTTCTCTATCACGGCAGTATCTTTTTCGGAGTTCATACAGAACACCACCTGTCTCTGCATATCCACAATATCCCGCACTACAGACGTATCTGAACACATATCGTCTATATAAGCTTTTTGTTCTGCTACTGCCACGGAATCTGTCATGGACAGTACCCAACCAACAAGAGCCTTCTGGCGAACTTGCTCGTCCTTGCTGTTGCGGTATAATCCTACGAGAACAGAAAATTTGTTAATGTCGAAACTGTTCATCGCAGCAAGCATCAGCGCGCTTACAATCATCTGCACGTCTGAGGAATCTATTGTGGGAAGGAGCAGCATTTCCAACACGTTGTCGGCTTTTTCCTTTGTCCACAGGTCTGCCACTACTATTGAGCAAAACAGCGAAGACATAAAAGCATAATGGTTCTCATAGATTTTCTTCTCTGATTGTTTTCTGGTTTCCTCAGGTTCAAGCTGAAGCATGGCAACATCTGAAACAAAACCCTCCAAAGTCTGACGAACAGATTTTACTGAATCTGGTAAATTCCCTGAAACTTTAGAATTGGCATCCCTATAGAAATCTATATTCTGTCTGCGATAATCAGAACGCATATTGCGCACCACCTTGTTCAAACGGGAAAGCATATCAGAATACATAGCATCGCGCATTGGGTCCATAACTCCTTTCTCCATATAATGTGCCATGAGCTGATAATTCTCTTCTATACTTTTCAACTCGTCCACACAACTTGCATATGGATGACTTTCAACATAAGGCAACATCAAGGCCAATGCTGAAGGCAAATCTCGATTCTCAACAAATCTAAGTGCTTTTGTAAATAATTTCAAACCATTATCCATGTACCATATATGTTAGATGTCATATTTAAAATATTGTTTAACAAGACGCTGTCTGTATTTCTTTCCGCCCTTTTTGATTCTCCCGTATGCCATATCATAGGCCTTTACAAAAAGTTCAATTTGTTTTTTGATGCGTTCATCTCTCAACGACTTGCCCGAAAAAGCAAGCACCGCAAATTTCTCGCCACGACTGCCGCTACTCATCAGCACTGTATGTCCAGCCTTTTTCGCCACAGTAGCCTGTGGCTCAGGTAGCCACGCCGCATCAATTTCGTTATCCAGAAGCATCCTCAAACGCAAGTCCGCATCATTTACCTGTATTCTGAACACTCGCTCCCTGTTCATTTTTAAGCTATCCACCATTCTGTCGCACAAATAATCAGTAACAGAATGGCGCGACATTGCAATCATCTTGTCCGTGAACTGTTTAAGCTGACGTATTCTGGATTTTCTGTTCGAAACAAGTTGCCACGACATATCAAAGGTCTTCTTCTGTTGCATACCAAGCGACGGCACTTTATTCAAGTGTTCCAAATATTTCGTATCCGTAAATACCCCATGAAGTTTACCGTTCGTCAAAGCTCTGTCATAATCAAGCATTGAGGTGTAATGGCAAAGTCTTACATCAACACCAAGTGAATCAAAAATTCCCTCATCCTTTGCAACAAAAGCCGGCAGGCAATCTTCCGTCTGCAATACACCTACTTTTAGTGCCAAGGAATCGGCATGATGCTCTTTTCGAAGTTCTTCTGCCGATTTTGGTTTCGCTGTATCACTACTCTTTGAGCAAGCTATAAATACTGCACAAAGAAGTGAACACATAATATATAAAAATTTTCTCATTTTTGCTCTCTCGTATAAATCAACATATCAGTCTTTAAAAAACAATACAAAGATAGTGTTTTATTTTGTTCCGAAAAAAAATATCACTACTTTTGTATAAAAGTAAAACGGAATAACAATGGCAAAAGACAAAACTATGTATGTCTGCAGCAACTGCGGACAGGAATCAGCCAAATGGATTGGCAAATGCCCACAATGCGGTGAATGGAACACTTTCAAAGAAATACGCGTTGCTCCGGAAAACAACAATTCGTTTGTTTCCGCACTTGGCAGAAAATCCAATGGCGGACACAAGCCTATGCTACTGAAAGATATATCAAGTCAAGACGAGCCACGCATAGACATGGGCGACGAGGAACTGAACAGAGTGCTCGGCGGCGGACTCGTAAGGGGATCTATCACACTGCTTGGTGGCGAACCGGGTATTGGAAAAAGTACATTGTCATTACAGACCGTTTTACAACTGAGACGAAAAATCCTATATGTCAGCGGTGAGGAGAGTGCACATCAACTGAAGATGAGGGCACAACGCATTAGCGGAAAAGCCAACGACAACTGCTTGATATTATGCGAAACATCCCTCGAAAGCATATTTGCCAGCATCAAGGAAACGAATCCTGAATTGGTTGTAATCGACTCTATACAAACCATATGCACTGCTGACGTAGAGTCTTCTCCGGGAAGTGTGGCTCAGGTGAGGGAATGTGCATCACGGTTGCTACGCTTTGCCAAAACTTCCGGCACACCGGTAATTCTGATAGGACATATTAATAAGGAGGGGACACTGGCAGGACCGAAGATTCTGGAACATATCGTGGACACCGTGATACAGTTTGAGGGCGACCAGCATTATATGTATCGCATCCTGCGCTCAATAAAAAACCGCTTCGGAAGCACTTCCGAACTTGGCATATACGAGATGCGTCAGAATGGCTTGCGCCCCGTTAGCAATCCATCCGAGCTACTTCTCACAGAAGACCATGACGGACTGAGCGGCGTTGCCATATCTTCTGCCATAGAAGGAGTGCGCCCGTTTCTCGTTGAAACACAGGCCCTTGTTTCAACAGCAGCCTATGGTACGCCTCAACGCTCGGCAACGGGATTCGACCAGCGCCGGCTGAACATGCTTCTTGCCGTATTGGAAAAGCGGGTGGGCTTTAAACTAATACAGAAGGACGTGTTTATAAACATTGCCGGCGGCTTGCGTGTTACCGATCTCGCCATGGACTTAAGTATCATTGCCGCCGTATTGTCGAGCAATGTAGACACCCCTATCGAGACTGGATGGTGTATGGCTGGCGAAGTTGGATTGAGCGGTGAAGTGCGCCCAGTAAGCAGAATTGAACAACGCGTAGCCGAAGCACAAAAGCTCGGTTTTACAAATATAATTATTCCTCGACAGAATATGCAGGCCTTTAAGGGGAAAGACATGGGGATTAACCTTATCCCCGTGAGAAAAGTGGAAGAGGCTTTGAGGCATCTCTTCGGTTAAAGACACGCTTACACATTTTGACTGCGGAATAGTGTATATATCATTAGTCTTTGCAGGTTGCCGCTAAATCTGAACCGATGAAATATCCACGAGATTGTTTACGATGGCATAGATGGTTAGACCAGCCGGTGTGTGTATCTGCAATTTCCTGGCAATATTTCTACGATGGGTAATAACAGTATTCGGAGCGATACACAAATGGTTGGCAATCTCTTTGTTTGTCATCCCTTGAACAAGACTTATGATAACATCTTTTTCCCGTTCACTCAAAGCTTCAGCTGCATTAGCATTTTTGCTTATCATATTTGAAATCTTCACAGAAACGTCGTTCTGCTTCGACTTGCGCTCCAATGCCCTTATTGCAGGAACCATTATAATCTCTTCAACATCTGCATGTCTGGCAAGCCATTCCTCATTACTGTAGATATCACAAAGAGTTGCCGAAAGCTGATTGTTGTGAAGTCCGTCGCTTGGCAGATACTTGATTATGATATTCTTCAACTCCTTGAGTTTCTGGTCGGTCTGGCCATGATGCTTGGAGAATGTTTCTATATCATAATTCTTAAGAGGGGTACCTTTAATCAAGGATTCCACATAAGGAAAGAGGAATTTTTCTTCATACCTCATATGCTTGTTAATCTCGCTGGCATATTCATCATAAAGCTTTAGTATCAAACGGGCAAGATTGTCGTTCTCGTCAAGTGCCTCGACAAGTTCCTTACGAATAAAAGGCAACTGGAAATCCAAATAGTACTCATGACTTGCATGTAGATAGTGCATAAGCGTGGGAATGGATATTCTTGAGAAGTCATCAAAACTCTTATACCCATTTATAGCGAGGTTTATGATGGCAAGAAATGTATAAGTATCAACATTTTGCATCTCGCAAACTTCTCTTACAGTCTTGTCGCCAAACCCTAAATTTATGCCAAAGCCGCTAAGACTCTGCAATACATTATAGTTGTCCTTGATAAGCGTAATAAGCTTATCGTCAGCCTCATATAACTTTTGACTTTTCATAAATCCTCATTATTGATTAATCAAATGCAAAATAACTAATATTTTTTTAATCATACAATAATTATTTTTAGGTATATTAATTTCTAAATAAAGTTTAACAAAAAAATCCGCCATGGAAAACTCCATAGCGGACTTTATAGATGTAATGAATAGATTTACGAATTTCAAAATTGATTTACGGATATCTGTCTTATTCTTTGTCAAGCAAAATGTTCATCATCTCGCAAGCAGCCTTGGCAACAGATGTTCCCGGGCCAAAGATGGCAGCCACTCCAGCCTTGTAAAGGAAGTCGTAGTCTTGAGCCGGGATAACTCCGCCGGCAATAACCATGATATCCTCTCTTCCAAGTTTCTTCAATTCCTCAATCAACTGAGGGATAAGGGTTTTATGACCTGCAGCAAGAGAACTTGCGCCAACAATATTGACATCATTCTCTACTGCCTCACGCGCAGCCTCGGCAGGAGTCTGGAACAATGGTCCCATATCCACATCGAAGCCACAATCTGCATAACCTGTTGCAACGACCTTTGCACCACGGTCATGACCATCCTGTCCCATTTTTGCCACGAAGATACGCGGACGGCGTCCTTCTTTCTTGGCAAACTCTTCTGTCAACTCACACGCCTTGTGGAAGTCGGCATCTGTCTTGCTTTCTGATGAATACACTCCTGAAATTGTTCTGATTACAGCTTTATATCTACCTACGACTTCTTCGCAAGCATCACTTATCTCACCAAGAGTGCAACGCAATTTGGCACACTCCACGGCTTTTTCCAAAAGATTTCCTTCTCCTGTACGCACACACTCTGTAAGGGCAGCAAGTGCTTCTTTGCATTTTTCATTGTCGCGGTGTGCACGCAATTCTGCAAGACCTTCTTCTTGCTCCTTGCGAACAGCAGAGTTGTCAACCTCGAGAATATCGATAGGATCTTCATGCTCAAGGCGATACTTGTTTGTACCAACGATTGTCTGAGTACCACTGTCGATACGAGCCTGGGTACGTGCTGCGGCTTCCTCGATACGCATTTTTGGCACACCAGTTTCGATAGCCTTTGCCATACCGCCAAGTTTCTCGATTTCCTGAATATGCTCCCATGCTTTGTGAGCAAGTTCATTAGTAAGGCTCTCCACATAATAAGAGCCTGCCCATGGATCTATATGTTTGCAAATCTTTGTTTCGTTCTGAATATAAATCTGAGTGTTACGGGCAATGCGTGCAGAGAAATCCGTTGGCAAAGCGATTGCCTCGTCAAGAGCATTGGTGTGCAGAGACTGTGTGTGTCCCAGGGCTGCAGTCATGGCCTCGATACATGTACGTCCCACATTGTTGAACGGATCTTGCTCGGTAAGCGACCATCCGGAAGTCTGCGAGTGGGTACGAAGCATCAACGACTTTGGATTTTTCGGATTAAACTGCTTGATGACCTTTGCCCATAGCATACGTGCGGCACGCATTTTTGCCACTTCCATAAAATGGTTCATCGAGATACCCCAGAAGAATGAAAGGCGGGGAGCAAAAGCATCGATATCTATACCGGCATTAACACCAGCACGAACATACTCCAATCCATCGGCTATTGTATAAGCCAACTCAATATCCGCCGTGGCTCCAGCCTCCTGCATGTGATAACCGGAAATGGATATAGAGTTGAACTTAGGCATCAACTTTGACGTGTATCCGAAAATATCACTGATGATACGCATTGAGAATGCCGGTGGGTAGATATAGGTGTTACGCACCATGAATTCCTTGAGAATATCATTCTGGATTGTTCCTGCCATCTCCTCAAGTTTTGCACCTTGCTCCAGACCTGCAACAATATAGAATGCCATAATAGGAAGAACGGCACCGTTCATTGTCATAGAAACAGACATCTTGTTCAACGGTATTCCATTAAACAACACCTTCATATTCTCTACAGAACATATTGACACTCCGGCCTTACCCACATCTCCTACAACGCGGGCATTGTCAGGGTCATATCCACGATGAGTAGGGAGGTCAAATGCTACCGAGAGTCCCTTTTGGCCACTTGCAAGGTTGCGGCGGTAGAACGCGTTACTTTCCTCTGCTGTAGAGAAGCCGGCATACTGACGTATTGTCCAAGGACGGAATGGGTACATCATGCTGTAAGGGCCACGCAGGAATGGTGGAAGACCTGCCGTATATCCCAGATGTTCCATACCTTCGAGGTCTTCTCTTGTATATACAGGCTTAACCTCTATGTGTTCAGGAGTTTTCCAGTTTGCCTTGATGCCGTTGTCCTTCTGCCAAGCCGCGCCATCAACATCCTTGATTCCTGAAAATATATCTATGTCTTTAAAATTCTTTCTCATTTTATTCCCAGTTTTTCGTTATACTCTTTCAATGTCTCAAGCACGTTGCATCTTACATGAACGAAATTCTCAATGCCGGCAGCTTTCAAATCGTCCATACAAGCTGGTGCACCGGCAACTACGAACATCGCACGATTGTCCAAATACTTGTATGCAGGTATTGCATACTCGGCATACTCATCATCGCTTGAACACAACACAACTATATCTGCACCTGCCTTCAAAGCAGCATCAACACCCTCTTCAACCGTCTTGAATCCAAGGTTGTCGATTACTTTATATCCGGCACAGGCAAGGAAATTGCAACTGAACTGAGCTCGAGCCTGGCGCATGGCAAGATTACCTATTGTAAGCATAAATGCAGTTGGAACCTTTTCCGAATTCTCCACCTTTATCCTCAAATCCTCGAAGTCTGCCGCCAAGCGTGTTGATTCTATTGCTTTGAAAGCCTCTTCATGATGTCCACAACCGCTGCAACTTTCTATTGCACGTTTGCCTTCACTCTTTTCCGTGAAGTTAGGGAACTGGTTCGTACCGAGAATAAACTCTTTTCGCTTTGCAGCAGCCTCATGACGCTTTGCATTTGTTGCATTGATATCATCCTGAACGAGGCCCTTCTTTATTGCTTCAAGGAATCCGCCATTGTCTTCTACATTAAGGAAGATCTTCCAACCCTCATTAGCAAGCGATGTGGTGAGTTCCTCAATGAAATAGCTACCGGCACCCGGATCAACCACTTTGTCGAAATGACTTTCCTCTTTCAGCAAGAGTTGCTGGTTGCGTGCTATGCGCTCCGAAAATTCTGTAGGTTGTTCATATACAGCATTAAATGGAGTTACTTCAATAGAGTGTACTCCTGCAAGTGCGGCGCTCATTGCCTCTGTCTGCGAGCGAAGCAAATTAACATAGCTGTCAAACAATGTCATGTTATACTTTGAAGTAACAGCGTTGATGCACATCATGCACGAAGCATCGTTCTTCGGACTGTACTGCTTTACGATTTCTGCCCACAGCATACGCGCAGCACGGAATTTTGCCATTTCCATAAAGAAGTTCTCGGAAATGCCAAAATTGAACTTTATGTTATTTGCAGCCGTATCAGCATCCACGCCAGCATCAACGAGTTGGTTGAGATACTCATTTCCCCATGCAAGGGCATATCCCAATTCCTGAACGATGTATGCTCCGCTATTGTTGAGCGAAACGGCATTGACGCCAACAGTGCGGAAATTAGGATAATCCTTCATTGCCTCCACAAGTTTTGGAGCGATGTCGAGAAGAGCAACAACATCATGACCGCTCATCACGATTTTCTCCATCGGATCCCAGTCAAACGAGCCTGTTATTTTGCTCTTGTCATATCCTTTTTTCTCAAAATACTTCTTGAGAATTTCTGCAAGTTCCAAGGTGTGGCGCTTGCAAGTGCTGAAATTCAGTTCAACAATTTCACACTCGATTCCTTCAAGAAGGGTATCCACGAAATCAGCATCCACATTCTTTCCTGGAATATGGAAGCTCAAAGAGTCCACACCCTTGTTCAATATGTCAAGGGCCTTTGCATTTGCCTCTTTTGCATCGACAGCATTAATTTCCTGTCTTACATACCATTCGTTATTGTTCTTTTTATTACCGCGAACGAACGGGAACTCACCGGGCAGCGATTCCGGTGTTTTCAATTTGTCCACATCCTCTTTCAGATAGAAAGGCTGCACATTGAAGCCCTCGTTTGTACGCCATACAAGACGTTTGTTAAAGTCGGCTCCCTTCAGGTCCACCTGAATTTTGTCAAGCCATTCTTGGCGTGTAGGCGCCTTAAACTCGCTAAAGAGCTTTTCTTTGTTATTCGACATAGTGTATAGTATTATATAAGTTTTCCAATATTATATGTTTAACATTAGTATCTAATCAATGCAAAGATAGCCATTTTTATTTTATGACACAATAAAAAAACATTTTTTATACCCTCTGACATAATTCCGAGGATAATTATGGCCAATATTGACCACTCTATCTTGCAATTTGATAATTATTCTTCTGTTTCTTCATCCCATAGCACGGAATTATTTCCTTTTGCCCATGCTTCATCAGCATCACCTTCTTCATAATACCGAGGATCGTATTCTGTTGATGGCGAATTTTCGAGAAGAGCTGTTCCTTCTACCCGAACCATTACTATTTCCGGACGTTTATATACTTTCTTCATATTATTTCTTGTATAGTTTGTTTCCATTTATTATATATATTCCGTGTGGCAAGCTCTCGATGTTCTGTTGGAGCTTCTGACCATACAGATTATACACTCCCCCTGCGCAAGGCTTATCAGTTTTTATTTCGCCTATGCCTGTCGGTGTATCCACAAAGCCAACCTTTGCTTCATTCTGAGGATTTTCAATTTTGAAATAAGCTCTGAATCCGCGCATTTTCCTGCTGTTTGCCGACGGCTTGGCAAGAAGATTCTTTGAATTCAGGAAGAGTTCTGTGCCGTTATCCGCCATTGTGCGTGGAGCGAATGTTCCACAGAATGAATATCCGTCGATCGTTACATCTTTCGGCTCTACCCCATCTGCAACGTATACACTTTCGAACATGGGATTATCAACTTCTTTCTCCGGTTTTACGAGATATGGAGTGCCGGCAAAGAGCGTATTTGTTACGGGGTAGAACTGCATCATACCATTCTCATTCTTCACAGCCTTGAATTCCGATACCTCTGTAGCATCGCCAAAAACTTTCTTCAGTGCATTCACGGATATATCAAACGGCATGCACCAGGTGTTCCACCCGCCCTTATGAAAAGCGCGGTTTACAGAAAGGTTCTGTGCCCCTGTTTTTATTGAAGCCGAAACTTTGTCATCCTTTTCATCAAGAGTGTTTGTGGAGCGGAAGACATAAAACCAAATGGGATACGGCAAAGTTGTTGCTTTATCATAACAGTTAATATAGCCATAATCACTATTATTCGTATAACATCCAATAAATCTTTTGTTTTTTAAAATCGATTTAATTTTAGACTTATAAAATTCAGCTATTACCGTCTTATCAGATAAAAAAGAAAATGAAAGATAACTATCATTGCTTGATGAGCTTTCAGCTTTTAAGCTTCCACTCGAAGTAGTACTACCGCAATATAAAAAATCATCGCCATCCTTTAGGCACCAATATCCTTTTATCTTTTGTAAGACTAAAATCCTTGTTTTCTCATCAGGTGTTATTGTTTCATCATCATTAGGACTAATTGGCTCTGCACCATAGTTACTTGTATTTTTTTCAGACATTGCCATATAAATTGAATTGTTATCAACTTTTCTCCCCACAATAACAATTTCATCCCCATCATAGAGCTGACTCTCATCCGAAACGAGATAAAAGCGTTTTGTCTCTAAATCATTCGACGCATCATTCTCTGCAAAACATTCCGTACTAAGCATCATTGAAAACAATGCCACAAAAGTAAAGATTACATTTTTCATATTCATTTTCTAAGATTTTTCTTCAACCACCCAAACGACATTACAATATAGGCGAGCAATGACAGCAACAGGAACCCACCAACTAAAAATACAGGCTGAATATTACACATATAATATATCTTCAGCGCAAAGCCTACGGCAATACCGAATTCAAACGACAATATGTATGTGCTCTGTGCCGTACCGCGCTGACAATGGTCGCCCACATGTATAAAATAGATGTGCAGGCGGGATGTCAAGGCTGCTATTCCTGTTCCTATCAAGAACGCCCCAATTCCACAAAGCGATATTGAACCATCATAACAATACAGCCATATTCCGATAAAGATCAGCAAATAAGACAGATACGGTATCCAGTTCACTTGTCTGAGTGCAGTAAAAACTGTCTGCATAAATGCTACAACTACAAGACCGGCAACAAACCACGCATAAAACATCCATCCATTTGTAGAAGCAAACATCACGCCCAAACTAACGGCAACGGCTGCCGTAGTGATAAATAGCGGAAAGCTCCGTGGCATAAAGAAGCGGTCGAAGCTGAAAAACCTTACATTCTCGTCGGGTGCCTTGAAAGGGAACTTCACGCTTGCCAATATACTTAGTGCAGCAAAACACACCACGGCGGAGACATACAGCGAATTGACATACCCCACTTCCTTCAACGACAAGATGCCCAACAGCGGTCCGACGCCCACGGCTAAACGATACGACCACATCGACACCATGTTTGCCCGTGTTCTGTGAGACGACTCACAGCAATCCACTATCAGTGTGCTGTTAAGAATCATATATGCCAAGCCGAATACCGCTCCAGAAAGGAAACGTATTGCAACGACAAAAGCAAATCCGTCCTTACTGCCTACTACCGGAACTGCCTCCTGATCCAAATAGGCAACAACCAGCATACATGCCATCAAGACAGTCATTGCAAGGATGCACACCTTGTTGCGCCGGTATTTCTGAATAAGAAAAGAGCTGAAACCGCCTAAAGAAAAAACGCCGACTCCAAATGCCGCCATAGCTGACGACATTTGAAACCGGCTATATTCTGTCATATCCGTCATCCACGACGGCAACACAGGCAAAAGCATATAAACTGACAAGGCAAAAAGGAAATTTGCCAAACACAACTTTCTGAAATCTCTATGTCTTAAACTTATATGTTGCGCTGCATTGTATTGTAAATCCATAAGCCTTTTTTTAGTACGACTCGCTTTCGTTCGGGAAGTCCGAATTCTTCACATCCGTGATATAATTCCCTATAGCATCCGTCATAACTGCATTCAAGTCAGCATAGCGGCGCAGGAAACGCGGACTGAACCCTTTGGTCATTCCGAGCATATCATCAACAACGAGAATCTGTCCGTCTGTCCCGTTTCCGGCTCCAATGCCGATTGTCGGCACAGCAATCTCCTTGCTTACACGCTCAGCGAGCTTTGCCGGAACTTTTTCCAGAACGACAGAGAAGCATCCTGTCTCTGAAAGCAACTTTGCATCGCTCAAAAGTTTCTCTGCCTCAGCATCTTCCTTTGCTCTGACGGCATAGGTGCCAAACTTGTTAATGCTCTGCGGTGTCAAGCCTAAATGCCCCATAACCGGGATTCCGGCATCAAGAATACCTTTCACGGTATCTATTATCTCAACGCCGCCCTCAAGCTTCAGAGCGTCGCATCCGCTCTCTTTCATAATCTTTATGGCATTCTTCACGCCTTCTTTTCTGTCCACCTGATAGCTGCCGAAAGGCATATCGCATACCACAAGAGCACGCTTCACGCCCCTAACCACAGATTTTGCATGATAAATCATCTGCTCCACTGTAATAGGGAGAGTGGTTCCGTTTCCCGCCATCACGTTTGAGGCAGAATCTCCAATGAGGATACCGTCGATACCGGCTCCATCCACGATGCCAGCCGTAGTGAAGTCGTAAGAAGTAAGCATAGAAATTTTCTCACCGCGCTCTTTCATCTCTATAAAGCGGTGTGTCGTAACTTTTCGATTATCCGAAACTAAATAACCTGCCATTTTTTGTTTTTCTTTTATCGTGTGTTTAAATCATTCAAACAAGTCAAATGATTATGATTAGTTTATTTCGGATGCAAAGGTACATTTTAAAATCGGAGATAAAAAATGTTTTCAAAACATTTTTGTCGCCGATATGTCATTTTGATTTGATTAAACACTTTAAAATGATTTACTTACAAAACTTCTTTCCATCTTTTATCACTATTCCCTTATAATCCTTGTCGTTTATTATTCTACCACTGGTATCGAAGGTCTTGTTGCCTGCAGACTTAATATTAGATTTCACAGTCTCAACACCCTCTGTCCAAGCTGACCAAAATGGAGGCTCGTCATTTTTAAATACGCATACGCCATCATCATAACAAGATTCTAAATAATATACCGTGTCTGCTCTTGGAACATCGCTTGCCCAAGTGTCGTATGTCGGACCAATTCCTTCAATCCAATACAATACCGGATTAGACGGATTGCGTAAACGTGAAATTGTCAATCTCTTTCGACGAATGCCGTTAAATTCAATATAGTCGACTTCACTAATATAATAATCAGAACCTTCATACAACACGTATCCTTTTTCTAAGTTAAAATCCAGCATCAGCAATTCTGGATACAGGCCACCATCAAAATTAACTGCATACACTTTTCCATTTTCTTCATATGCTGTTGCGAATAGATGATTGTCATCCTTCCAACGTAGTACTTTACAAGTATGCCCGTTTTCATAAACCTCTTCTGCAACATATATCTGATATGACCTTGGATAATGCTTTATCATATTAGGACTTGCTATGCAATTCCATACTCTTCCTTCTTTTAGAATTGGCAAATAATCTCGTGCACTTATGCCAAGGGAACAGAACAGCATTATTATGCAAAATAAATATTTCATATTTCTTTAATTTTAGGGATTGTAAATATATTGTTTTTACTTTGTATTTGTTATTTTGATATCACATTCTTTATCAAATGTAATATCCGGCGTCATTATAATCTCTTTTCCTGTAAGGCGAACTGCCGGCGCGGAGAATTCTACAGGACCACTTGTGGTGTTCGTTACATCTGAACCGATAAAATATGCTATCTTTTTGAACGAATTTAATCCGCTTTATTATTCTTAAAATTAAGCAGAGTTATATATTTTTTGCAAAGAAAGAGAAAAATCTTTTTACAAGCAAGTGTTTAAATACTAAAAATATATGCATTTGCAAAATTTTAACTTTTGCGCAAAAACTTGCGAAAGTTTAGCGAAAAAATAATTGGGGCAACAGAAAATAATCAATAACTTTGCAGTTAGAAAAAATGTCTGTGCCATTATTAAATGGAACAAAAGACAAGGTCATATAGACAAGAATTAGATAAAAATAACTGACAGAAGATTTTATGGACAACAAGAAATTCAAGGCTGCGCTGTTTGATTTGGATGGTGTGGTGTTCGATACAGAGCCTCAATACACTGTATTTTGGGGCAAGCAGTTCCGCCGTTACTATCCGGAACATCCGGGAATGGAGAACCTCATCAAGGGTATGACGCTTGTACAGATTTACGAAAAGTATTTCAAGGACGAGGACACTCAGAAACTGATTACCCGAGAACTGGACGAGTTTGAACAGACGATGGACTTTGTGTATGTTTCGGGCTTCGAAGATTTTGTCGCCACATTGCGTAGGCAAGGCATAAAGACAGCAGTAGTAACGAGTTCGAATCTTGTGAAGATGGAGAATGTGTACAGAAAACGGCCAGAGTTCAAGTCGTATTTTGACGCCGTGCTCACCTCCGAGGATTTTGCCGAGAGCAAACCCTCGCCCGACTGCTATCTTAGGGCAGCTCAGCGCTTCGGTATGACAAAGGATGAATGTGTGGTGTTTGAAGACAGCTTCAACGGACTGAAATCCGGCAGAGCAGCCGGCATGTTTGTCGTGGGGCTTGCCACGACAAACTCTCCCGAGGCTATCGCTCCATATTCGGATATCGTGGTGAAAGACTACCTGCCGCTGGATTTCTCTCGCCTTTGAACAAGAATTGTAATAAGAGAAGCGACACATATTAACACTTGTTAGTTTATCACTCACATCAATTTAACAAATCATTTTCGCAGTTTTCTCTGCGAAAATGATTATTTTTGGCAAAGATTGCGTTTCCAAAATCAGTGAAGTTCATTGTTTTTTATTGATAACAGGATACAACCGTACGATAGCGCATGTTTTTTAACACTAAAAACAGATTTTTCTCATTCCGGAAACGCCATTCGTCGGGAGCAAAGCAATGCTTCATTCTCAGCAAAGCATTGCTTCGCAGGAAAAGGAAAGCGCATTTCGGGCTTCACCTCTCGGTAAATCAATGACTGATAACGCTTTAGCTTTTTTGAGCGAGATTCGCGTATTTGGCGGCAAAACTTTCCGAAACTGAAAATATCGCATTCTCACATTGCAAGGGCTTTCACATTTTAACATTAAAACGTAAAGTATTGTTAATTAAATATTCACCACACAGTTTTCCTCTTTCCATATACAGCAAGGAAAGAGTGAGAAGAAAAGCAAAATCAGAAAAACTTTTTTACAGAAAACACACTGTAATTTGTTGATTAGGGCAAATTAGCGTATCTTTGCATAAGATAAGCTGCATCTCGGCAATAAATCCAAACAAGTTTGGCTTGTATTGCTCTCGATTTGCATTATCTTTGCATAAGATAAGCTGCATCTCGGGATAAGAAACGAATAAATTCATTTCATTCTCCTCTCGATTTGCATTATCTTTGCAAAAGCAAAAATCCGGCAAAACATATTGCCACTAAAACAACGAGACAAATGGAAGAAATCCTGAAATATTTTCCGCAGCTCACTGACACGCAGAAAGAACAGTTTGCTGCCCTTTACGACTTATACAAAGAGTGGAACGAGAAAATCAACGTTATCTCAAGAAAGGACATCGAAAACCTTTATCCGCACCATGTGCTCCACTCTCTCGCAATAGCAAAGGCTTTGACATTCAAAGCCGGAACAAAAGTGCTCGACTTTGGCACTGGCGGAGGATTTCCCGGCATACCGCTCGCCATAATGTTCCCTGAAGTGAGCTTCAAGATGATTGACGGAACGGGAAAGAAAATCAGGGTGGTGAACGAGGTGGCCAATGCCATAGAACTGAAAAATGTGGAGGCTGTACACCTGCGCGGCGAGGAGGAGAAAGGAAAATACGACTTCGTTGTGAGCCGTGCCGTGATGCCTCTGCCCGACTTGATGAAAATCATAAAGAAGAACTTTGCCAAAGACTGCAACAACTCTCTACCCAACGGTCTGCTCTGCTTGAAGGGCGGAAACGTGGAGAGCGAAATGCAGCCATACCGCAAAATAGCCGAGGCCATAGAGATAACAAACTGGTTTGACAACGACTGGTTTAAGGAGAAGTTTATCATTTACGTTCCTGCTACATAAAAAAGACTGACGGACATGATGCACATAGAGAAATTTGAATGTAACATGTTTCAGGAAAACTGCTACATCATAAGCGACGAGACAAAAGAATGTGTGATTATCGACTGTGGGGCTTTCTACGAGGAGGAAAGGGATGCCGTGGTGGACTATATCAAGAAAAACGGACTGACACCTAAACACCTGATCAGCACTCACGCGCATATCGACCACAACTTTGGCAACAACACGATATTCAAAAACTTCGGGCTGAAACCGGAGGTGTTCTACAAGGACGAGATTCTGATGAACAACCTGCCGGCTCAGGCCAAGGCATTTATCGGTCTGAACTATACGGAGGATGTGCCGCCTGTGGGAAAATTCTTCGACGAGGACTATACTGTTGCCTTCGGCTCGCATCTGCTCAGCGTGATTCACACACCTGGACATACTCCAGGATCGGTGATGTTTTATTGCGAGAAAGAAAAGGTTGTGTTTTCTGGCGACACTCTGTTCAGGATGAGTATAGGCAGAACGGATTTCCAATTTGGCAGTTATCCTGACATCGTGGCGAGCCTGAAAAAAGTAATGGCGATGCTGCCTGCCGACACTGTGGTGCTGTCGGGACATTCTGACAAGACAACTATTGGATTCGAGGCGCAGCATAATCCGTATGTTAGGTAAAGGTGAAAAAGTAAAAAGGTAAAAAGGTAAAAAGGTAAAAAGGTAAAAGAGTAGATTGAAGAAAGAAAAAATCATATTGGGAATTGACCCTGGCACAAACGTGATGGGCTACGGACTGCTGAAGGTTGTGGGCAACAAGGCGGAAATGATTGCCATGGGGGTGATAGACATGAGGAAGGAGCGCGACCCCTATCTCAGGTTGGGAAGGATTTTTGAACGCGTAACCGGAATTATCGACGAGTTTCTGCCCGACGAGATGGCTATCGAGGCTCCGTTCTTCGGCAAGAACGTGCAGTCTATGCTGAAGCTCGGCAGAGCACAGGGCGTTGCCATAGCAGCAGCAATACACCACGATGTGCCCATACACGAATATGCCCCGCTAAAGATAAAGATGGCAATAACCGGACAGGGACAGGCTTCGAAGGAACAGGTGGCGGCAATGCTCACACGGCTGCTGAAAATAAACTCGCAAGACAAGGTGCCGTTTATGGACGCCACGGATGCGCTGGCTGCTGCCTACTGCCACTTTATGCAGGCAGGAAGGCCGGAAACGAATGTGAGCTATCACGGATGGAAAGATTTTGTAAATAAAAACAAGGACAGAATTCCTGCCAGTCAGGTTGCTGCCCTTCAACACAAACAATAGAATTATGCCACAGGAGATAATAAAAATTACCGATGGAACAACAAGAATGCCAGAATGGAACATGGCGCAGCCGGTGAACTTCTGTCTGTGCGACAAGGAGCATATCGCCATAGTGGGAAACAACGGCAGCGGTAAGTCGATGCTCGTGAGCATCATCACCGGAGCACATCCGCTGAAAGGCGATGCGGCAAAATACGACTTCAGCCCGAGCGAGAAGGATTATATCTCCGACAACATAAAATACATCTCGTTCGAGGATGCCTACGGCAGCAGCAACGCTCATTATTATCTGCAACAGAGATGGAACATGCACGACATCGACGACGACACGCCAACGGCAGGACAAGTGCTCGACGAGGCTTACCGGATTAACGGCGATGATTCTGCCGAGCGCAGGGAGTTGAGAGACAGACTGTATGAGGCTTTCGGCATCGAACCGATGCTCAACAAGTTTGTGATATCGCTGTCGAGCGGCGAACTGAGAAAGCTTCATATCACAAAAAGCCTGATGAACTCTCCGCGGGTGCTAATCCTCGACAACCCGTTTATCGGACTCGACGCTGCAACGAGGCAGCTGCTCTCCGCTATATTGAAACGACTTGCCGAGGAGTTCAGAATCCAGATTATCCTGGTTTTGTCGAGAACTGAAAACATTCCCGACTTTATCACCCACATCGTGGAAGTGAAAGACTTGAAAGTTTTGCCAAAAGTTCCGGTGGACGAGTTTAAAAACAGGCTGAGCGCAATCGCCGACAATACCTCCCGCTCTGCGGAAAGCAAAACGGAAGAGGAACTCATAACGGGAATTCGCAACGACGACAAAACTGCTGACGACTTTATCAATGCAAGCGACGAAATTATAAAACTAAACAACGTAAGTATAAGATACGGAGAGCGCACAATTCTCAAGAACCTTTGCTGGACGGTAAAGAAAGGCGAACGGTGGGCGCTCAACGGACAGAACGGTGCAGGAAAATCAACTCTGCTGAGTTTGATTTGCGCCGACAATCCGCAGAGCTATGCCTGCGACATCACCCTATTCGGCAGAAGCCGCGGTTCGGGTGAAAGCATATGGGAGATTAAGAAACACATAGGATACGTATCGCCCGAAATGCACCGCGCCTACAAGCACGACTTACCCGTGGTACGCATTATGGCAAGCGGAATGAAAGACTCGGTGGGGCTTTACGCACGTCCCTCGGAAGAGGAATATGAATGTTGCAGAAGGTGGATGAAAATCTTTGGCATCGAAGGATGGAGCAACAGAAATTTCCTGTCGCTTTCGAGCGGCGAACAGAGGATGGTGTTGCTCGCAAGGGCTTTCGTGAAAGACCCTCAGCTACTTATCCTCGACGAGCCGTTTCACGGACTTGACAACAGAAACCGCAACAAGGCTACGAGAATAATCAATGCCTTTGCCAAAAGAAAAGACAAAACCATTATCATGGTGAGCCACTACAAGGATGAATATCCTTCGTGTATCGACCATGAAATTGTATTAAAGAGAAATCAGTAACAGAAAAATAGATATAAATGAAAAGAATACTTATCATCCTTGCCATCACACTCGGCAGTTTCTGCTCGGCTGATGCACAGAAAGTGTATCGCGAAATACTGAGTTTGTCGGAGAAGGTGGCTAAAGACAAATCAAAGGATTTGCAAACAAGAAAAATTGCTACATTCAAAGTTGATGAACTGAAATATATGGCTATGAAAACTGGCGAGGCTATGCCAGACAGTTCCGTAACGGTGCTCGACAACCAGGCCTATGCCATGTATGAGTTTGTAAACCTGTATGTAAAGAAGTTGTCGGAAGCTAAAACAAAGAAAAACAAGGAACTGATTCTCGACATCTTCAAGAGCGCGTCAATACAAAACCCACGGTTCAACGATATGGACCTAGACCTTGTGGAAGCATATATCCGCAACGATGGATACATCACGAGCTTCTCGCTTGACACCGACTGGCAAAAGGCTGTGGCACAGGCACGCAGCGAACTTAGAAAAAGAGGAATGTAAAAGAATGTAGAGTTTAGAGTGTAGAGTGCAGAATTTAGAGTACAGAATTTAGAATAAAAAATTCTAATTTCAATAATTCTAATTCACAACAAAGCGAGAACAACTCTAAACTCTACATTCTTAACTCTAAACTTAAATTTTAGTTCTGACCGGAGAACAGTTTGATGCGCTGTTCCTCGGAAAGCTTGCAAATAAGCAGTCGACCGTCGTTCTCGGCAACGATAAATCCGTCAAGTCCCTGAACAACAACTTGTTTGCAGCCAACGGCATGAACAATGGAATTTTTTGTTTCAAACAGAGAGATGTTGTTTCCGATAATGCTGTTGCCGCTTTCATCATGCTTTGTTTGAGTGAGCAGCGAGCCCCATGTGCCGAGGTCGCTCCAGCCAAAACTTGCCGGACATACGAAAATCTCTTCCGCCTTCTCCATAATGGCATAGTCCACTGAGATGTTCTCACACTCGGGGAAACGCTCGTCTATCGTTGCCTGCTCTTTGTCCGTGCCATACACATCAAGCATACTCTCAAAGATATTAGCCAACGCTGGCTGATACATACGGAAAGCATTCACTATAGTGTGCACACTCCAGATAAATATTCCGGCATTCCAGAAATAGTTTTTGTCGGCAAGATACTTCTTAGCGGTTTCAAGATTTGGCTTTTCCTTGAAGGCATCCACACGGAATATTTCCTTGTTGCGAGGCGAACTCGAAGTGAGGTCTGCCTGAATATATCCGTAGCCTGTTTCCGGCCGCGTAGCTTTCATTCCAAGGGTAACGATAGAATCCGTTTCGCCGGTAAATTTAAGGCAGTTTGTTACCACTCTTCTGAACTCCGGCACATTCATGACCACATGGTCGCTCGGTGTAACAACGATATTTGCCAACGGATTCTGAACTTTGATTCTCCAACTCACGTATGCGATGCAAGGAGCGGTATTTCTGCGACACGGTTCGCAGAGGATATTGCCCACAGGGATTTCAGGCAGTTGTTCCTTCACGATGTCCACATATTTTTTGTTTGTTACCACCCACACATTCTCCGGCGGACAAATTGACTCAAAGCGGTCGTAAGTGAGCTGAATCAATGTGCGGCCCACGCCAAGCACATCAATAAACTGCTTTGGTTTTTCTGTTGTACTCATTGGCCAGAAGCGACTCCCCACTCCACCTGCCATTATAACAAGATGATTATTATTTGCCATACCTAAATATCTTTATATAAATATTTTATACAAGTTTAAAACCCTCTTCCTTCAGCGTGTTCTTTATTTTCTCTACATGTTCCTCGTTTCGGGTTTCGCATATAACGCGAAGCACGCACGAATTGACACTCTCGCTGTAATTGTTGCGGTCGTGATGAACGCTGGTAATGTTTGCACCCTCGCGGGCAATCACGGATGCCACCTCTACGAGTTTGCCCGGTTTGTCGTCGAGTTCCACATTGATAATGGCTATTCGCCCGCTCTTGGCGAGGCCACGACGGATTACACGGCTAAGAATAGTAACATCGATGTTTCCACCGCTAACAACACACACAACTTTCTTGCCCTTAACTGGAACCTTGTTGAACATTACGGCAGCCACGCTCGTTGCACCGGCACCCTCGGCTACAACCTTCTCTTTTTCGAGCAGTTGAAGAATGGCGGCGCAAATCTCGTCTTCGCTCACAGTAACTATATCATCCACATACTTGCTGCAGATGTCATAGGTAAGTTCTCCCGGCTCCTTCACACAGATGCCGTCGGCAATAGTTGATACGGAGCTTAGAGCTTCACGTTTGTGAATCTCAAGGCTGTGCACCATGCTTGCAGCCCCTGCAGCCTGTACGCCATATACCTTTATCTTGGGGTTGAGGGATTTCAAGGCAAAAGCCACTCCACTTATGAGTCCGCCACCGCCAACCGGCACTACAACAGCATCAAAATCTTGCACCTGATCGATAAGTTCAAGTCCGATTGTACCCTGGCCGGCAATTACATTTTCGTCGTCGAAAGGATGCACAAAGGTGTATCCCTTCTCGTCGCGAAGCTCTATCGCCTTGTTGTAGGCATCATCATAAACACCAGGCACAAGACACACATCGGCACCATAGCTCTTTGTGGCCTCCACCTTACTAATAGGGGCACCGGCTGGCAGACAGATAAGCGACTTTATACCATGTGCCGTGGCTCCGAGGGCCACGCCCTGTGCATGGTTTCCGGCGGAACAGGCAATAACGCCGTGGGATTTTTCCTCATCGGTGAGTCGCGATATCTTATAGCACGCTCCACGCACTTTAAACGAACCTGTACGCTGAAGATTCTCCAGTTTCAGATACACTTCGCTGTCGGGATTAACCAGCGGAGCATGAACTACATCAGTTTGTCTTATCACCTTGCCCAGTTCGTAACGGGCTCTGTAGAAATTATCAAGATTCAACATATATCTTCGTATTTTTATAAGGTTGAACTATTTTCTATGCTAATCATCTCACTCTAAGTTTGTCGCCAATCTTTATTCTATAGTCAGGCGACAGATGATTTTTCTTGTAAAGACTCTTCAGCCGTATGCCATAATACTGAGCTATGCTATACATGCTGTCGCCGGCTTTCACTACATGCGGACGTTTTTTATAAGTCTTCTCAGCCTTGGTCTGTTTTTTCTTCAGATATATCACTTCACCTGGAGTGAGTTTGTCATTTTTGTTTCGTTCGTTGTATTTTGCAATCTTACGGTAAGAGAGTCCAAGTTCCTTGCCTATCGAGCGAAAGGTGTCGCCTTCTCTCACTACAATATAATAGTTTTTGTTATACGCGTGAATGGGATGCGCAATACCACCTTTTGCAGCGGGGGCATCTTTATACGAACGCTCCTCCATAAAACGGTCAAACTTTGTAGCCTTGTCGTAGTCGTGCAACTTATACAGTTCGATAATCCCTATGAGCTTCTGGGCATACGTGGGACTTGTGGCATAGCCGCAACGTTTTAGTCCGTGTGCCCAAGCTTTATAGTCGGATTTGCCAAGCGAGAAAAGACTACTGTAGCGTGGTTGGCTTGTAAGTAACAGGCTATGGTCTTCGTAGCTTTCAAAAACATTGTTGTATGCACGGAAACATTCCTGCTCTTCATCATCGTCATGATATGTCTTGCGTCCGGTCCATCCATGGCATTTTATGCCGAAATGGTTGTTTCCCTTTGTGGCGAGTTCACTATATCCCGCCCCACTCTCAAGCAATCCTTGGGCAAGAGTTATACTTGCCGGAATCTTATACTTGAGCATCTGCTCAATAGCAAGGTCCCGATATTGGTTTATATATGTTTGGTATCGCTGGTTCCATTTCATCTGTGCATCGGCAACGAATGTGGCGAGCAACATAAAAGCCAGCAGTATTAGTTTTTTATTCATGTCAAGTAATAAAGATTTCTCAAATCTTTCTACAAAAGTAAAATAAATCCGCCATATCACAAAAAAAATCAAAACGATTTTGTAATATCACCTATAATATATACTTTTGTATATGATAAGCGGCATCCCGCAACTAAGAATGAACGAACAACAATTATTATGGACAAAGGAATAAAGTTTTCGATTGAAAGAAAAGTGACAAACGATATGACTGCACGCAATATGGGCAGCGGCACTCTTGACGTTTTTGCCACACCCGCTATGATTGCCCTCATCGAAGAAACGGCATGGCGAAGCGTTGCACCGGAAATTGAGGATGGCATGGCCACCGTTGGCACGAACCTGAATATTGCCCACGTTGCCCCTACTCCTGTGGGAATGACTGTAAGGTGCGAAACAGAACTTGCCGAAATTGACGGTAGGCGTCTGGTCTTCAATGTGAAAGTCAGCGATGAATGTGGAGAAATCGGGAAAGGAACTCACGAGCGCTTCATCATAAACGAAGAAAAGTTTCAGAAAAAAGCCGACGGAAAGAAACAATTTTAAATATATAAACCTTTTTAAAATTACAGACTATGTTAAACGAGAAAATCGAAAATGCTCTTAACGAGCAAATCAATGCCGAGATGTGGTCGGCTTACCTGTATCTGTCTATGGCTGCTTTCTGCCATAAAAGCGGACAGCCAGGAATGGCTAAATGGTTTGAAGTTCAGTTTCAGGAGGAGCAGGATCATGCCAAGATTCTGTTCAACTATATCGTACAGCGCAACGGCACCGTTGAGCTGAAACCTATTGATGCCGTTCCTACGGAATGGAAGTCAATGCTCGACGTATTTGAAAGTACTTTGGCACACGAACAGAAAGTGACAAGTCTTATCAACAATCTCTTTGCTCTTACTCACCAGGAGAACGATTATGCCACACAGAGCATGCTGAAATGGTTTATCGACGAGCAGGTGGAGGAAGAAGAGAATGCGCAGAACATTATCGACAATCTGAAAATGATAAAGGATAACGGCTATGGCATTTACATGCTCGATAAAGAGCTTGGCGCACGCACTTACACACAGGCTGCACCACTGGCAAATGCCGCTCAATAACAAAAAAAATTAATTTTGCAGGGGGGGGATATTTCCCCCTGCCATAACAATTACACACTTCATTATGTACAAAATACAAGCTAACGCTTCTGGAACAAGAAGCATAAACGTGAGTGACGAACACTTGGCAACAATAAAGAAGTATTCGCTTCTTAAAAATCTTATTGACAGCACCGGATTTATCGATGAAGCTGTGCTCGACAAGCTGAAGCTCAACATGCGCTCCATGCTGGAATCAAACAAGGGAGACGACAAAGGGCTTATCGACCTATGTCTGGATGTTATCTACAACAAAAACATGAAAGCCTTCGGTCTGCACCAGCTCGTACTGCTCTATATTGAATGGGACGAGAAAAACAACGGCAACACGGAAATTGAAGATTAATGAGCGAGCATAGACTTACAGACTGGTTGCCAACAACTAAGAAAGAAGTGGAACTAAGGGGATGGAATGAACTTGATGTTATTCTGTTCTCCGGAGATGCGTATGTAGACCACCCTTCTTTTGGAGCTGCTGTAATTGGCAGGGTGCTGGAATCCAACGGATTAAAGGTGGCTATCGTGCCGCAACCAGACTGGCATGGGGACTATCGCGACTTTAAGAAACTGGGAAAGCCAAGGCTGTTTTTCGGGATATCACCGGGCTGTATGGACTCCATGGTGAACAAATACACTGCAAACAAGCGACTGCGCTCGGAGGATGCCTACAGCCCCGACGGCAGACACGACTGTCGACCGGAATATCCCACTATCGTATATAGCAAGATCTTGCGTGAGCTTTATCCCGACACACCTATCGTGCTCGGCGGTATTGAGGCTTCGCTAAGAAGGCTTACACACTATGACTACTGGCAAGATAAACTGATGCCGTGCATTCTGAAGGACTCTGGCGCGGATATCATTATATACGGCATGGGCGAAAAGGCTATCGTGGAACTGAGTAGCCAACTTATTGAAGGGAAAAGCATTAAAGACATAAAAGACATTCCTCAGACGGTTTATCTGGCACACGAAGATGAGATAAGCGGTGGAATATGCGACAACGACATCATTATCCATTCGCATGAAGAGTGTTTGCAAAACAAGAAGTCGCAAGCGGAGAACTTCAGGGTCATTGAGGAACAGTCGAACATGATGCATGCGCACAGAATTATACAGAAGCTCGACAACAGATTTGTTGTGGTAAATCCTCCTTATCCACCTATGCAAAGCAAGGAACTCGATGCTGTGTATGACTTGCCATACACAAGATTGCCTCATCCCAAATACAAGAACAAACGGATTCCGGCTTTCGAGATGATAAAGTTCTCGGTGAATATCCACCGCGGATGTTTCGGTGGGTGCGCATTCTGTACCATCAGTGCACATCAGGGAAAATTCATTGTATGCCGCAGCAAGGAAAGCATAATAAAGGAGGTGAAGGAAATCACTCATATGGATGATTTCAAGGGATATCTGAGCGACCTTGGCGGTCCGTCGGCAAATATGTATGGCATGAGCGGAAAGAACAAAAACGCATGTGAGAAATGCAAGCGTCCATCGTGTATCAATCCGCAAGTGTGTCCGAATCTGAACACCGACCACTCTGCCCTGCTCGACATTTACCGTTCGGTGGATGCCTTGCCGGGAATAAAAAAGAGTTTCATTGGTAGCGGTGTGCGCTACGACTTGCTTTTGCACAGGAGCAAGGACGAGAAGGTTAATCTGGCGGCAAAGGAATACACACGGGAACTGATTTGCAAACATGTTAGCGGACGACTGAAAGTTGCTCCGGAACATACGTCTGACAATGTTCTGCGGCTAATGCGCAAGCCTTCTTTTGAACAGTTTGGAGAATTCAAGAGAATTTTCGACAGGATTAACAAAGAGGAAAATCTGCATCAGCAGATTATACCTTATTTTATAAGCAGCCATCCTGGATGTCATGAAGAGGATATGGCAGAACTTGCCGTGAAGACAAAGAAACTGGACTTTCATCTGGAACAGGTGCAGGATTTCACCCCCACTCCAATGACGATAAGCACAGAAACATGGTACACGGGATTTCATCCTTATACCCTCGAACCGGTGTTCTCGGCAAAGACTCCAAGGGACAAACTCGCACAGAGAATGTTTTTCTTCTGGTACAAACCTGAAGAGAGAAGGAATATTGAACGGGAACTGAAACGCATAGGTAGACCTGACCTTATTACCCAACTTTATGCTGATGCCTATAGGCAAGACTACAGCCAAAAGAAAAAGAAAGATGAGCGGCCGGCAACTAAAGATATAAGGGAAAGCAGACGAAGAGACAACCGCGAAAAGGGCAACAGCAAAAGTCAAAAGAAATCCGCAGGATGGACTGCACCAAACAGGGGTAGGAACAGAAAGCAAAGATAAAAGGCATACCGTTAAGCAAACGGTAAGACAACAGATTAAACTATAAATTAATATATCATGAAATTTGTAGGAATTATTCCGGCTCGATATGCTTCGCAGCGTTTCCCCGGAAAACCGCTTGCCATTCTTGGCGGCAAGACTGTTATACAAAGAGTGTATGAACAGGTAAAGAAAGTTCTTGAAAATGTTTATGTAGCCACCGATGATGACAGGATTTTCAAGACAGTAGAGAACTTCGGCGGAAAGGCTATAATGACATCGCCCAACCACAAGAGCGGCACCGACCGCATAGAAGAGGCTGTGGAAAAGCTGAACGAAGATTTTGACGTGGTTATAAACATACAGGGCGACGAACCCTTCATTCAGGAATCGCAGATACGTGAACTCTGCGCATGCTTCAACGACGAGCATACTCAGATTGCTACCCTCGGCAAGCCATTTACAAAAGACATGGGCATGACAGCACTGGAGAATCCCAATTCTCCAAAGATTGTGGTGGACAACAACAGCTATGCCATGTATTTCAGCCGCAGCATCATTCCTTTCATACGCAACGCGAAGCGTGAGGAATGGATTAACAACTTTCCTTACTTGAAGCATATCGGCTTATACGCTTACCGCAGGGAAGTGTTGCGCGAAGTTACACAGTTGCCACAATCAAGTCTGGAAATAGCCGAAAGTCTGGAACAACTTAGATGGCTGCAAAACGGATACAAAATCAAGGTGGGACTTACAAATGTGGAAACGGTGGGCATCGACACTCCTGCCGACTTGCACAGGGCTGAGAAGTTTCTTGAAGAAAACGAAATAGAATAAAAGCAAAAGGCGCAAGCTGAAACATATCAGTTTGCGCCTTTTGCTTTTATCATTTACTTTTATAATGCCCGGAATTTTTCCAACCCGCGCATGCCATTAACGAAATCACGCGCTTCCATACGTTTCTTGCCGCTCAACTGTATCGTAAGGAGTTCAAGCTTAAAGTCCTGCGTGTCAATAAACAGTCGGGATTTATCAACAGAGAAAGAACCAGCCATACCTGTACTCTTTATATCGGTCTTTGCAGTCTTGTATATTTTCAAAACATATCCCTTTCCGTTTTCATCCTCCACATCAGTCCAACAACCAGGATAAGGAGAAAGTCCGCGTACGAAATCGTATATTCTCTTGGCAGGCTTATTCCAGTCTATCTTGCAAGTGTCCTTAAAAATCTTTGGTGCATGGTGCAAGGTAACATCTGTGTTTATCATCTCGTCTTGCGACAAAGAAGCTACGTGTCCGTCACCCTCAAGAATTTTGTTTATAGTTTTAACAGCAATATCTGCACCAAGTTTCATCAGTCCGTCATAAACGTCCTCCACATTATAGTCATCCTTTATTTCAAAAGGCTCCTGCATGATTATTCTGCCAGTGTCAATGTCGTGGTCAAGGAAAAATGTGGTAACTCCAGTTTGAGTTTCTCCATTTATAACGGCCCAATTTATTGGCGCCGCCCCACGATATTGGGGAAGTAATGCTGCATGCACATTAAATGTACCGAAGCGTGGCATATCCCACACCACTTCAGGCAACATTCTGAAAGCCACAACGACCTGCAAATCCGCGTTATATCCACGCAACGTTTCAACGAAATCCGGATCTTTCATTTTAACAGGCTGCAAAACAGGAATGTTGTGTTCCTGGGAATACTGTTTTACAGCTGACGGCTGCAACGTGTCCTGATGGCGTCCTACAGGCTTATCTGGCTGTGTCACAACGGCAACGACATTATATCCTCCTTCTACAAGAGTCTGCAATGTGCCTACTGCAAACTCTGGAGTCCCCATAAATATTATTCTTAAATCTTCTTTTTCTATCATACTTTCAATTATTCAACAGTAACCGACTTTGCAAGATTTCGCGGCTGGTCTACATTTAAGCCTTTAAACACTGCCACATGGTATGCCATAAGCTGCAAGGGAATAACCGACAGAAGCGGAGCTACGGCAGGAAGCGTAGAAGGAACTTCAATGGTAGCTTCTGCTATTGCCTTCACTGCTTCGTCTCCCTTGGTAACCACGGCAACAATCCTGCCGTTGCGTGCCTTGACCTCCTGAATGTTGCTCAGAATCTTCTTATACAGTTGATGATGCGTTGCAACAAATATTACAGGCATGTTCTCATCAACAAGAGCAATCGGACCATGTTTCATCTCGGCAGCCGGATAGCCCTCGGCATGGATATAGCTTATCTCTTTCAGTTTCAACGCGCCTTCGAGGGCTACCGGATAGTTAAAGCCTCGCCCCATATACAAGGCATTGCGGGCATATGTGAATGTGCGCGATATATCTTTTATTGCTCTGTCCTGCTTTAATACTTCCTGCATTTTGTCGGGAATACGAGACATCTCTGCAACATACTTTTCATATTCCGTCTGCGGAATACTTCCCAACTCATGGGCAAGGGCAAGAGAGAAGAGTGTAAGCACGGTGACCTGACCGGTAAATGCCTTTGTTGAGGCTACTCCTATCTCTGGACCTACATGGGTGTAAATGCCTGTATCTGATGCACGCGCTATACTTGAGCCCACTACGTTCACAATGCCAAAACACAAGGCTCCCTTTTCTTTCGCCAATTCAAAAGCTGCAAGGGTATCGGCCGTCTCGCCGCTCTGTGATATTGCTATCACGACATCATCACGCTGGATAACAGGCTTACGATATCTGAACTCTGAGGCATATTCCACCTCTACAGGTATCTGACACCATTGCTCTATCATTTGGCGTCCTATCAGTCCGGCATGCCAGGAAGTGCCACAGGCAACGATTATAAAGCGCTTGGCACGAAGCAAGCGGTCCCTATGACGACAGATTGCACTAAGCACAATTTTCTTCTCATCCGGAAGCAAACGTCCGCGCATACAGTCGGAAATACATCTTGGCTGATCATATATCTCTTTTAACATGAAATGATCATAGCCGCCCTTTTCCAAACTGTCAAGGTTAATGTCCACCTCCTTTATTTTCGGGTCGATATCTTCGTTGTCGAGATTGTGTATTTCAACTTTCTCGCCCAACCTGAGCAATGCCACTTCGCCATCATTCAGATAAATCATCTGGTTTGTGTATTCCACTATAGGCAAGGCATCAGAAGCAAGAAAGAATTCTTTATACCCTTCTCCGATTCCAATGACAAGCGGACTCGACTTACGGGCTGCAACTATTTTGTTCGGACAATCTTTGTCTATTACTGCTATTGCATAAGCACCAGTAACACGCCGTAAGGCTGACACCACTGCACCTTCAAGGTCTTTATGGTATTCGTCTTGCATAAACTGTATCAGCTGTACAAGGACTTCAGTGTCTGTGGAACTTTTAAATGTATACCCCTTCTTCTCGAGCAAAGACTTCAAACTGGCATAATTCTCGATAATGCCGTTATGAACAAGGGCAAGTCTGCCGTTCTGCGACACATGAGGATGAGCATTTACGCGCGACGGTTCTCCGTGGGTTGCCCAACGGGTATGGGCGATACCTATATTGCCAGAAGTATCTTTAGCAGCAGCAAGGGCCTCAAGATTACTAACCTTTCCTTTCTCCTTATAAACATTCATATCATGATTTCCGGTGAGAAGTGCTACTCCTGCCGAATCATAACCTCTATATTCCAAACGGTGCAATCCTTTTATCAATATAGGATATGCATCACGATATCCTATGTAACCTACTATACCACACATACATTATATATTTTTCTTGAAAAAAGCTATCATGTCATTTTTATGATGCAAAGATAGTGCAAACCGAGCGGAATACAAAATGAAAGGCTAAAAGACTTTCATTTTTATTCCCGAGGTGAAGCCTATCTTATTCCCGCGATATTTTATGAGCATTTCATGAAAGAAGCATCTAAACAACTACGTGTCAGCATCTTATGACGAAATAAGAAGTTTAGAACACTTTTTTATTTGATTTTGTAAAGAAAACATACCTTACAAAAGCAAAACAATGCTTCTTTTGGAGAGAAGCAACGCTTTTTCGGGAGAGAAGCAATGCTTTGCTCCCCGAAAAGCTATGCTCGGTCCAAATCTAAGGTATTTAGTGGGTTCAGAGAAAAGTGTTCAAAAAGTCGGATTTCCACCATAAACCTGTTTTTTTATTGCCAAAGCAAAACCTATATTATGCAAAAAAATCACTTACCCTTGAATACAAAACGTACGAAAAGAAAATTCACAGGTATCGATATACAATATACCGGTATTGGAGCACATGCTTTATGGACGCCCAAATGCAAGAAGACATTAAGCAATATTACTTGCAAAAGATAATTGAACAGATGTGCACAACAAAATCCTAATCCATTTTTTGCCGATGTCTTTTTCTTGAACGTGAAACGGGCAGACATAAAATAGTTAAAGATAAAACTTAAAAAATATCCAATACTAAACGCAACACTCGTATTGATAAAACCCACAAGCATGAAATATATGCCATAATGAATAGCTGTAGCAAGACCACCTGTAATGACAAATCTAAATATCTCGTTTCTTGTTTTATTGTTAATCATATCCTGTATTATAATTACCTAAAAAAAAAGCGTTTTGCCTCCATATCAAGGATGAGACAAAACGCCATTATATTTAAATATTTTTTATATCGACCACCAATGTTTTTTCTTTGGAGGCTCTTGATGCACACTGTTCAAAATGCTTTCCCTCAAAAGCTGGCGGTAACTCTTTCCGGTTTTTACCATCTGATATATCATTCCCCATTCTGGCAAGCCTCCAACATTTCTGTCATCGATAAACATGTCTGCCTTTATCTTTCTGCTGAAATGCTGGTTGTTGCTCGTGCCTCGTTCTTCAGGGAAATCGCGGTTTACGGCATAAAATTCAACACCACGGGCTCTACACCACTCCACGGCATCTTCTAGAAGTTTTCCTTCTCTAACCGACCAAAGAATCAGCTTGTGACGGTCGGCTATCAGTGCCTTGAGCGTGTCTGTAGCAAAAGGTATCTCTTCACCTATCTCGGGATACATATGCTCAACGATTGTACCATCGAAATCTACAGCTATTGTCATAATGTCTATAATTTCAGAGAATTATCATTTTCATTACCATATTTATTGCCATAAGAGCCATAACTCGTCGAGCTTCCATATCGGGTATAATTTCCATAACGGGAATAAGAGCCGTAATTCTTGTATTTGCCATATTTACCAACTCCATAATAATAGCCATACTTCTTCTTCGACATATCAATACCGTTGATGACAATAGACATATTCGGCAATTTCTTCTCTTCGTTAAACTGATTTATCATTGCAAAGCTTGCCTTTGGAGTATAGTCGGCACGACACATATATACCGTGGCGTCGCATACTTTTCCAATCTCGAGAGTATCGGTAACAAGTCCTACTGGAGCTGTATCTACAAGCACATAATCATAATGCTTCTTCAGTTCATCAACAATAATCTTCAGCGAAGGACGAGTAACGATTTCACCTGGGTTTGGCGGAATCGGACCAGCCATGAGCAAATCAAGATTTGGGTTAATCTCTGACGGCAATATCTCATGACGGATTTCTTCCCAAGAAGGAGCATCCTTGACAAGCAGACGTGTTATACCATTATGATGATTGTCTATCTGAAACAGCTCTGCAAGTCGAGGCTTACGAATATCAAGTCCTACAAGCACTACCTTCTTGCCAAGAAGAGCAAAACTGATTGCCAGGTTAGCTGCATTGAATGTCTTTCCCTCACCAGATGTTGAAGAGGTGAACATGATAACCTTATCGTTCGGCTTCAACATAAACTGGAGGTTAGTACGCATCGAACGGAAGATTTCTTCCATCTGATTGTTCTGATTCTCATGTACAACAATGTCGGCACGAGTCTTCACAGCATCGTTGGCTATCGCCACATCTGCAAGTATAGGCAACTTGGTAAGACTTTCAACATCATCATGTCCCTCTATGCGATAACGCAAGAACTGAATAATGTAAAGAACAAGCGAAGGCAAAAGAATTCCGATGATGAAACCTATAAGGATTATCATGCTGCTCTTTGGACTTACCTTTCCAGCATATTGTGGCAGCTCTATTATCTTGCCCTTGTCGGCTGTTGCAGCGAGAGAAATTGAGTTTTCTTCACGCTTCTGAAGAAGCATGAGATACAAGCCAGACTTAACCTCTTGCTGACGTCCTATCTGTGTAAGAATACGCTCCTGCTCTGGCGTTCTTGACACTTCGTTATTATATTGTCCGTATTGAGTGGCAACGGCATTACGCTGAATTTCAAGATTGCGTTTTGCCTGTTGCAAAGCCATACGGATACTTGACGTCATGTCGTTCAACTGTGAAGTAAGCTCCTCTACAACAGGGCTGTTCTCTGAAGCCGTGCGCAACAAACGATTTCGCTCCAAGGCAATTTTGTTGTAATCATTGATAAGAGATATAGATGCCTCATCACGAAGACCAACATTTGAAGGAAGTACCTGATATTTGTTGCCTGGACGGTCGGCAAACTGTATAAGACTGTTGATAAGAGCGATTTGTGTTCCGGCATCAGACAATTTCTGTTCGTATGCAGAAAGATTTGAAACACTTTCCTTTGCATCCACCTTGAGCTCAACAAGACGGTTGTTTTTCTTGTAACTCTCAAGCTGGCCTTCTGTGGAACTGAGTTCTGCATTTATCTTCTCAAGACGCTCATTCACAAATTCCTCGGTACGGACAGCCACTTCATTCTTGTCTTCATTTGCCTGACGGTTATAGCACACAGCAAGCTGGCGCAAATAGTCAAGCCCTCGCTGAATGTTCTCATCGTTGATTGCCATATTCAAGGTAGACGACGTCTTGCTTGTCTGCTCCAAAGTAAGATTTGCACAATACTTAGCAGCCATAACAAGAGGTGCGACAACAGTAACTTTGAGTTCACCGCCATCCTCAAGCATATAATTTGAGTTTCGCGTAAGATAGAGCGTTCCTGCCTTTGTCTTGATCGTTGCAGGAAGAGCATTTATAGTTTTTTCAAATTCATATGGTCCATACGCTGTTGTTTCATCTGTAGAAACATAGTATTTTCCACTGATTTCATATTTTCCGTCTTCTCTTTTTATAGACAAAAACATCGGGACATTAAGTTTGTCGAGATGTACAGGGTCCATATCTACATTTATCGGTTGGGTCTTGTACAGGATAACATCCCTTATTCTTCCCTTTTTCAGATAAGAACTATAAAGTTTCAGATCTTTCACAACCTGTGAAGCAAGAGTTCGGGTTTTAAGGATTTCCATTTCATTGTCAATACCATACGTATTGCTAATGATTCCAAAATCTGCCATTCCACTCATAAAGTCGCTCCCCTTTCGGCTATTACTACCACCATTGTCATCCTTTATCAAAAGTTTTGCAGTCGTCGAATAAACAGGAGTTTTGTATCTAAGGTACAAATATGAAATTCCAACACAGATTATTATAGACAATACAAACCACTTCCAGTTTAATATAAAAATGGTATATAATTTTTGGAAATTAAATGAAGACTGTTCATTGTCTTCTTCCATGGCATAAAGATTTTTTTGCTGTACGTCAGTCATTATTTTACTTTTTATTCTCCAACAAACTCATTAAATATTTCCCGTAATTATTCTTCATCATAGGCAGGGCAACTTCCTTAAGCTTTTCATCGTTTATCCAACCGCGTTTATAGGCAATTTCCTCAAGGCATGCAACTTTCAATCCTTGACGCTTTTCGATAACCTCTATAAAAGTACTCGCCTCAGACAAACTATCATGCGTACCAGTGTCAAGCCAAGCAAAACCTCGCTGAAGAGTTTGAACCTTTAATCCTCCACGTTTTAAATATTCTTGATTAACGCTTGTAATCTCAAGTTCTCCTCTCGCACTCGGCTTGATATTTTTGGCGATTTCAACAACATCGTTAGGATAGAAATACAGACCAACGACAGCATAATTGCTTTTTGGATGCTCGGGCTTTTCTTCAATGCTCAAGCAATTACCATTATTGTCAAACTCTGCAACTCCATAGCGCTCCGGGTCATTAACATAATAACCGAAAACTGTTGCCTTATGCTCTTTCTCGGCTGTAGCAACACTTTCGTTCAGCAAGCCAGTAAAGCCAGAGCCATAAAATATATTATCGCCAAGAACAAGGCAAACATCATCCTTGCCAATAAACTTTTCACCTATAATAAATGCCTGCGCCAACCCATCTGGCGAAGGCTGTTCCGCATATTCAAAATGCACTCCAAATTCAGACCCGTCGCCAAGAAGACGCTTAAAACCAGGCAAATCATAAGGTGTGGAAATAATGAGAATATCCCTTATTCCTGCCAACATAAGTACAGATACGGGATAATATATCATAGGCTTGTCAAAAATCGGTATAAGCTGTTTGCTTATACCTTTCGTTATAGGATATAGGCGAGTGCCTGACCCGCCAGCAAGAACTATACCTTTCATCTTATTCAGAAAATTGTTATATACACAAGTTTAGCTATTAAATTCCAATATGTATTTTAAAACACATCATTAACATGTAATTTAAACATATCACGGGTGCAAAGGTAATAATAAAAATTACATAATTCAATTTTTATTTTGAAATTTAATATAAAAGGAGTACATTTGCATAAGAATAAAAACAACAGAACAAATAAATTCATTAAAGAAAATGGGATTTTTTAATAAAATTTTCGGACATAAAGACAACGACACAACAAAGACAGGCGGTATGGAAGACTACATGATGCTGATCCGGGTGTATTTCCAGGCAGCAATAGCCGAAAAGGTGGGAATAACAAATCTTGCAGCGCTACCTGACCTCAGACAGTTCAAGGCTTCTCTACATGTTCCAACAATAAACAACAAATTGGGAGCCGGTGAAAAATCAAAGTGCAAAAAAATGCTCAAGGACCTTTACGGAACAGAAGATGCATTTTTCAAGGAAATTGATCAAAGCATAAGAAAGAATTGTCGCAAGATTCAAGATGTACAGGTATATCTGCTGCAATTCCAGAATTACACACAGAACTTGATGATGCTTACTGGAAATCTAATGAAGTTCAAGCTTCGTCTGCCTTCAATCTTCAAGAAAGCGATTTATACTATGACAGAGAAGACCATCTCTGACATATTTACAAAGAATGATTTCAGCGATGCAAGTGTAATGAAATCTGTTGTTGCTGTAAGACAATATGACAACAAACTTGGATTCAGCCAAAAGTGGACAACAGATTTCGTTTATCAAGTCGTAATGCTCGCAAAGAAAGAGAAAGCACCTAAAAACGAAGAATAAAAACCTTTTAGGGCTTTAAAATTTGGCAATTTAATGGAAAAACATTAAATTTGTCCGCAAAATAAATTCTGATGACTGAAAACGACAAAATATTGACGTTGTTTACCACAAGGGTTAGACAAATGATTCTCCAATACAAAGATACAAAAAAGGAGAATGAAGAGCTATATGCCATGGTGGATGCTCGCGACAACGAGATAAAAGCGCTGAAGGAGCAACTTGAGCAGGCACAGAATGATTATAAATGTTTAAAGACGGCGCGAATGGTTGAAGTCAGCAACGGCGATATAGAAGCTTCAAAAAAGAAAATAGCATCTATGATTCGCGACGTCAATAAGTGTATCACACTGTTGAGTGGAAAATAATCAGAGTGATGGCAGGAGAAAACGAAAAATTACATATAAGATTGCATATTTACGACACGGATATGCCTGTTGTCATTGACAGACAGGATGAATTTACGTATCGTGAGGCTGCAAAAGATATCAATGATGCCATAAATGCATACTCTCAGGTTTTCAAAGGAAAGAAAAGCGATAAAGAGATTCTGTATATGGCACTCATTGACATCGCTTATAATTATGAGGTTGAGAAATCAAGAAACGACACTGAACCAATTAACGATATTCTCTCTAAAATTACGACTGAAATAGAAGACGCCCTAAAGAAATAGGCAGTCTTTCCCGAACAGAAAATGAGCACGCAAAAGAGAGAATATTAACTAATAAAGTAATACAAATGATAGAATCAGTAATCGCAATAGTCGCTCTTGCATTAGGCGGACTATGCGGATATTTCATTTTCCGTTATGTCATCAACGGAAAATACAAGACTTTGATGGATGCCGCCCAAAAAGATGCGGAAGTATTGAAAGAGAAAAAGATGCTTGAAGTCAAGGAAAAATTCCTTAACAAAAAAGCGGAATTGGAAAAAGAAATACAAAGTAGAAACCAAAAAATCCAACAGAGCGAGAACAAACTCAAGCAAAGGGAAATCAGCCTTAACCAGCGTCAGGAAGAAATGGGACGCCGCAAGCAGGAAGTGGAGCAACAGCAACAGCGCATTGACAATGAGAAGAAATTACTACAAATCAAGTCGGAGGAACTGGACAAGATGCAGTTGCAAGAGCGCGAGAAGTTGGAAGAGCTGTCTGGCTTAAGCGCCGAGGAAGCAAAAAACCGTCTCGTTGAAAGCATGAAAGACGAAGCCCGTACTGCTGCAGCAAGCTATATTAACGAAATTATGGACGAGGCTAAACTCAATGCCAATTCACAAGCCAAGAAAATTGTAATTCAAACAATACAGCGCGTTGCAACAGAAACAGCAATAGAGAACTCTGTCAGCGTGTTCCATATCGACAATGATGAGGTTAAAGG
Organism: uncultured Prevotella sp.; assembly: GCA_934219025.1. Taxonomy (GTDB): domain Bacteria; phylum Bacteroidota; class Bacteroidia; order Bacteroidales; family Bacteroidaceae; genus Prevotella. The sequence continues at coordinate 46,703 of CAKQDG010000006.1, forward strand.
AAGAATTATCGGTAGAGAAGGAAGAAACATTCGAGCTCTCGAAGCTGCAACAGGTGTTGAAATCGTAGTTGATGACACGCCTGAAGCTATCGTTATCTCTGCATTTGACCCTATACGCCGCGAGGTTTGCCGTCTTGCACTTCACCAACTGGTTGCCGACGGAAGAATTCACCCTGCACGAATCGAAGAGGTTGTTGCAAAAGTAAAGAAACAGCTTGACAACGAAATAATCGAAACGGGCAAGCGAACAGCCATTGACCTTGGCATACATGGACTCCACCCAGAACTGGTTAGGATCGTCGGCAAGATGAAATATCGCTCTTCATATGGTCAGAATTTGCTCCAGCATGCAAGAGAGACAGCCAACCTTTGTGCTGTGATGGCTTCTGAACTCGGATTAAACCCGAAGAAAGCAAAACGTGCAGGCTTACTGCATGATATAGGTAAAGTGCCTGATGAGGAAAGCGAATTGCCACACGCACTTTATGGAGCAAAGATTGCAGAAAAATACAAAGAGAAACCAGATATCTGCAACGCTATCGGTGCCCACCATGACGAAATGGAAATGAATACACTGCTTGCACCTATCGTTCAGGTATGTGATGCAATATCAGGTGCACGTCCTGGTGCCCGACGAGAGATTGTTGAGGCATATATCAAGCGTCTGAATGATCTTGAAGCAATAGCTATGAGCTATCCAGGTGTAACAAAAACCTACGCAATACAAGCAGGACGCGAACTTAGAGTTATTGTCGGTGCCGACAAGATGGACGACAAGGAGTCTGAGGCATTGTCTAACGAAATAGCTACAAAGATTCAGAACGAGATGACCTACCCAGGTCAGGTGAAGATTACCGTTATTCGTGAAACTCGTTCTATCGCATACGCAAAATAAACGAAAACATTTGAATCATTGAAACGAACCGAATACGAAACGTGTATTTGGTTCGTTTTTTTCTGCAAACAATACAAGTATATTTATGGATATAAAAAAATTCGCAAACATTATAGCTCAAAGTACCTCTTTGAATGAGCATGGGGTGGAAAACACCATTTTACTTCTCGACGAAGGATGCACCATACCTTTTATCAGTCGATATAGAAAAGAGCGGACAGGTAATTTTGACGAAGTGAAAATTACTGCCATAAGCGAAGCTTACGACAAGCTGAAAGACATCTGCAAGCGCAAGGAAACTATCGTGAAAACGATAACAGATCAAGGAAAGATGACAGATGCGCTTAATAAGAGAATCAACGAATGTTGGAATGCAAATGAACTGGAGGACATATATTTGCCCTTTAAACCTAAAAGAAGGACAAAAGCCCAGATTGCACGTGAACTCGGCCTTGAACCACTGTCTGAAATAATAATGATGCAGCGAGACAGCAATATTGACATGACAGCCAAACGTTTTGTCAAGGGAGGAGTTAAGGATATCGAGGCTGCATTAAAGGGAGCTCAAGACATTATAGCCGAAAATGTCAGCGAAGACGAACGCAGCAGACAGATTGTAAGGTCGTCGTTCAGACGCGAGGCTATAATAACTTCAAAAGTTGTTAAAGCTAAAGCCGAAAGTGAGGAAGCGGCTAAATTTTCTGATTACTTTAACTTTTCGGAGTCTCTGAAACGATGTTCTTCTCATAGACTGCTTGCAATGAGACGTGGAGAAAAAGAAGGAATTCTTAGAATTTCCATTTCGTCAGATGATGAATTTTGCATTGAGAAACTCAAAAAAAATTTTGTTTATGGCAAAGGTAAATGTTCATCTTTGACTGGCGATGCCGTGGTAGACTCTTTCAAAAGGCTTATAAAGCCAGCGATAGAAACAGAATTTGCAAACTTGAGCAAAGAAAAAGCTGACAAGGAGGCAATAGGAGTGTTTGCCGAAAATCTCAGACAGCTATTACTTTCAGCTCCATTAGGACAAAAAAGAGTTATGGGTGTAGACCCCGGCTTTCGCACAGGATGCAAGATTGTATGTCTCGACTCGCAGGGTAATCTGCTGCACCACGAGGCGATATTCCCGCATCCGCCTATAAACAAGCGATCGCTTGCTGCCCAGCAAATAGAGAGAATGGTAAACAAATACGAGATTGAAGCAATAGCCATAGGCAACGGAACAGCAAGCAGGGAGACTGTAGAATTCATAAAGTCTCTTCATTTTGACAAAGTTGTCAAGCATTTTGTAGTAAGCGAAGATGGAGCATCCGTATATTCTGCCTCGAAGACAGCACGTGAGGAATTTCCAAACGAGGACGTAACCGTGAGAGGTGCCGTATCTATAGGCAGACGACTGATGGATCCACTTGCGGAATTAGTAAAGATTGACCCTAAAAGCATTGGCGTTGGACAATATCAACATGATGTGGACCAGACAAAGCTAAAAAAGAGTCTTGACCATACTGTTGAGAGTTGCGTGAACACCGTTGGCGTGAACCTAAACACGGCAAGTCAGCACCTGTTGACATATGTGAGCGGACTGGGACCGACACTTGCAAAAAACATCGTGGAATACAGGAAAGAGAATGGAGAATTCAAAAGCAGGGCACAGCTCAAGAAAGTGCCACGTCTCGGTCCGTCTGCCTTTGAACAATGCGCCGGATTCTTGCGCATACCAGGAGCAAAGAACCCGCTTGACAACAGCGCCGTGCATCCGGAAAGCTACAAAATTGTTGAACAAATGGCAGAAGATGCCCACTGCACGGTGAAAGACTTAATGACCGACAGCCAAAAGCGCAAATCAATAGATATAAAGAGATATGTCTCTGTATCTGTCGGCATCCCTACTCTATCAGATATTATGAAAGAATTGGAGAAGCCAGGACGTGACCCTCGTGAAAAAATCGAGGAATTTGAGTTCGACAAAAATGTGAAGACTCCCGACGACCTCATTGCCGGCATGATTCTGCCGGGCATTGTTACAAATATCACAAACTTTGGTGCCTTCGTTGATATTGGTGTTCATCAAGACGGGCTTGTGCATATATCACAACTCGCCGACCGATACATTACCGACCCCACTCAAGTTGTAAAACTGCATCAGCATGTAAAAGTCAGAGTTCTTGAAATAGACAAAAAGAGAAACCGCATATCTTTGTCTATGAAAGGTGTCTAAGAATTATAGCCTATATACTTTGCCCGGCAAAGTGATATAGGCTATAATCATTAACAGATTATCTCTTTGCCAAGTCATCATACAACTTTTGAAGAAATGCCTTACCTCGCAGAAGACAAGAGGCAGTATCACCTTTTTTATAAACCACCTTATGTTGTTTATTGTCAAAGATAACAGCTTTCCCATCTTGCACAAAGCCAAAGGCATCCGGAACGGTAAAGAAAGCAAACTTGGGAGTTGACGAACTCAGCATATTCTTGCTGAAAATAAAATCGCTATGACCGACATTAAGCTGCGCGAGCAAAGTGGCGGCAATATCTTGCTGACAACCAAGCACATCAATTTTTTTCGGACCAGACACAGCCCCACCTGTTATTATCAATGGTATCTGATAACGACTAATGTCAAAATTGTCAAGATGTTCCTTGTAGGCTCCCACATGGTCGGGAACAATCACCACAAGAGTGTTTTTCCAACGAGAAAGCTTACTATATTCCTTTAACAGTTTGCCAACAACGGCATCAGTATAAGCAAAAGCATTCAAGCGCTTGTCTTGAAGTCTTTTATACGGAACATCAAAAGGTTCATGGCTTGAAGATGTCTGAAAGACCCTGAGACAGGGTGCAGCAGAATTACTGCGCAAATCACGTAGAAGCCTTTCTGCAACAATATGATCTGGCACGCCCCACTTGCTCAACTTGTCTTTTACTGGGAAATCCGAATCTGACACAATATGCCGGTAACCTTGAGAGACGAGATATGAGCGCTGATGTGCAAAATCCACGTCTCCACCATAATAATATGAACAATCATATCCTTTCGCCCTTTCAAGCGAACGAGCGATAGATGGCAGAGTGGAACTCTTGTCTGTATACTTCATAATACTTGTTGTGGGTTGGGCGGGATAACCACTGAGCACACTTACAATTCCGCGGTCTGTACGGAAGCTGTTGGCATAGAAGTTTGTGAACAAAACATTTTTTCTGGCAATGGAATCAAGATTTGGAACTACATTCTTTTGCGACCCGCCCAAACATGGGAACAGGTCGCTTGCAAAACTTTCCATTATTACAATAAGAATGTCTGGCTTGCCCGTTTTCAATGCTTTTTCATTAAGTAAATAATACGTGTCAGCATCACTAGACGATGACAAGACAGAAAAGATTCTATTGGCTTTTGTTTCGTCCATAAACCTGTATTGATGAGCAAAATCTTTTTGGTCAACAATAGATTCCATCAAGCTGAACAAAGGATTAACAGCTGAATGGTTATAGTATATGTTAGGACTATAATACACCTTGCCGGAATTTGCTGTTGAAACAGTAACTCCGCCTCTTATCACAAGGAAAAGTATGCCTGCACAAATGAGAAATACAAATGATGCAAAACCTCTGTGTTTCTGATCACCGTAAGAAACAAAAGCTGAATGTTTGAAACGAGTGAAGAACCAACATGAACAAGAAAGCAATACTATAAAAATAGCGCCAAAGAAAGGTATCCAAAGACTTGTACTGGCCAATGCGTCTTTGGGCGAAGACGTGAAATAGAAAAACGGAGTTGTGTCGAGCGGGAAGTTCCAATAGGGATATAATGATACATTAAGTACAAATGTTGCCGAGATGAGTATAGAAGCTACAATCAAATAAACGTTTATGAATGTCTTCAGGAATTGCTTGTCTATCCAAACGGAAATTGCAAGAATAAGGCATGGCAATATACAAAGATAACCGGTCATTGTCAAATCCAATGTCAGCCCGTGCCATACAACCAAGGGGATTTCCTTGAATATATCAGAATAGGCTTGTGTAGACGAATATCCTGTTACCAACAGGAACAATGGTTTCTGAATCAAGAACAATAGCAGAATTTTTAAAAATAAAAGGGCAAGTTCCTTAACCTGTTTCATTATAAATATTTGTTCTTATGTTATAAGAAAAAGAAAAGGAGCATTGCCATTGACAATACCCCTTTGTTTTTTATGATTGCTCGTCGATTTACTTAACCTTGGCAACGATAGCCTTGAAAGCCTCTGGATTGTTCACAGCGAGGTCAGCGAGAACCTTACGGTTGATCTCGATGCCAGCTTTGTGAAGAGCACCCATCAATGTTGAGTAGCTCATATTCTCGAGACGGGCTGCAGCGTTGATACGCTGAATCCACAATGCGCGGAATGTACGCTTCTTGTTACGACGGTCACGATAAGCATAAGTCAGACCCTTCTCCCAAGTGTTCTTGGCTACGGTCCAAACATTCTTACGCGCTCCATAGTAACCACGTGTAAGCTTTAAAATTCTTTTTCTCTTTGCTCTTGAAGCAACATGATTTACTGATCTTGGCATAGTTTCTTCTTACTTTAAATGTTAGACAATAGGGATTAACGGAGACA
>CAKQDG010000007.1 GCA_934219025.1 uncultured Prevotella sp.
TATATTGCACATCCTCCTTATATGCCTTCACGCTTTCTTCCCAATTATTAAATACGTAGTAACTTCCGTCTGACGGGTGTCGCAGTCCGAAAATGTTGTGGCTTTGCAAGCAAAGAATACTTGAAAAATGTCCGGTTTCCAAAATCGCCTGAGCCACCACAATCTTCTTGAACTTCACATCGTATTTGTCAAGAGCCTTGTATAAATTATCTACGGTAAGTTCGGCGCAGTCGCCGAACGATAGAGTCCATCGAGGCGTGGTTATGGTGTCTATAGCATTGACGGCGATGTCGACAGTTGCTTCTTGTGGTATGGCATCTATGTTTGAAGTGCTTTGAGAGTAACCATGCAGAGCTATGAAAAAACAGAAATAAAGAATAATTATAAGTTTGTTCATACTAATATTAACGCTGTTTTCTGTTATTTATTATATGGTGTATTGTTTTTTGCTGTTTATATGAAACGTCGGGAGCGTTTCTATCAAACACTCCCGGTGTTTCTATCAAACGTCGCCGGTGTTTCTATCAAACAGACAATTCTGTGGACTGACAGAATTTACAAACTGATCAGGTCTGCTCAAATACTTTTTCCCATGGTACAGAGCATTGTCGTTTTATACAAGTTCGCCGTTACTCATAATACAATTTTGCATTGCCTTTGCCCAAATCACAGCATCATCTATATTCTTCTTGGTAAACGATGATGAGTTATTTGGCATTAGGCTGAATATAAACTGTTTCATTTCCAAATTCATTTCTTCTATCTTATGATAGTTTTCGTCAAGAGCTATAATTTCAAACTTCCATTCTTTAGAAGGTGTATGGCTGATTCTTAATTGATAGATTTGTTCGCCGACCTTGAAGTTCAAGAAAATGTAGCAAGGCCAACTATGAGGATTATAGCCGTAGCTTAGTCCTGCTTCACATAGTTTCAGATAGAAATGGTATAACCATGTTTCGTACCGATTGGTTCTTCCTCCTTTCTGTCTGACCACCCATGCTGTGTCATTGTCAATCCACATGAATCGTTGCCAAGCCTCTTTCCATATCGCTGGATTTTCAAGAATAGGCAAACGCCAGTCTTGGATGATATTTAGCGAGTTGTTGATGATATCGCGGAGCGACTGCTCCAGCTGGTTTGTGTCTATGTAGCGGAACATGCTGTCGTCGAGAACAGCCTTCAGACACTCCACACCTTCCTTATATGTCAAGTCGTCATTGTTGGCGTCAATGCCGTTAAACTGTATCATCTGCCTGAAACTGTAAGAACGAGAGGATACAGACTGGTCCATCATGGAGTAGATTATACTCCGTTTATCCTCCTTTCGCAGATAACAACCTTTCGACAGCATTGTCCTTTCAAGCAGACATTCTTCCTTGAAGTTGGTATTATTTAGATAAAGAAGCAGCACATCCATTTTTTTCTTGTATTCGTCATACGCGCAGCGATAACGATTATGAGTTGCTGTGTCCCATAGGCTTATTTCTTCATACGATTTGTCTGACATCTCGGAGAGATAGAACAGATATCCTGAACGGCCAGGCCATGATGGTACATTGTCGGCTTCGTTGATGGAATCCTCCCATGAAGTGTTACACGTAATAAGCTGCGCCTTCATAATCTCTTCCTTCAGCTGTGACTGTGGGAATGGAGCACAATCTGAAGTTGCGTTTATCTGCGACAGGTATGCAATTATATCGCTGTTTTTCATTGAAGACAATAGTTGGTTAAGGAATTTGAGCGCCTTTTGCATTTCTGAAGCATTGTTGTATTCGGTAGACTCCACCATGTTCCTTATGAATCTCATCCATCTGTTCAGGGCGGGACATCTGGGCTGCGAACATTTTTGGATGTCGTTTTTGAATCTGATGCAATATTCCGACAAAGCCCAGAACATCAGTCGTTTCTGGTAAGTAAGGCCTGGTATCACGCTGTCTTTACCGTCTATGCCATAGAACAGAATGCTGTTGAGCAGTTCGTTTACATCTACGTATTCCTTGTCTATCTGATATTTCAAGGCAGACAGCGCTCCCTTTATTTCGAATATAAACTTGAACACATCATATACACTCTGGCATACGGCCTTGTTTCGTTCCTTGATTTGTCTTTCCTGTTCTTCGTCTTCCCATAGTTCTTCGTCGTTAGTCTCATAGAAGACGCCAAGCTCTGTGTAGCGATAGAATGTAAGATGCATGTCAGGATTGATATTCTTGGCAACTTGGCTCTCTAAAAGTTCGTCAAGACCATTGTCGTTATTGTCGGCGAGTATAGCAAACTTGTTGGCAAGTGTCACCTTGATGACATTCATCATCATGTCATCTGTGTTATCTCTGTAATATTCCTTGTTGTCTTTTTCAGATTTTGGACGTATGTTATTACGCAGATTCCAGAATACATCAGCCCATTTCCCATCAATGTTGCAGGCAAAGTCTTTGTCCACATTTGTATGCTTTGCCATAAACAACTCAAATCGGGCTTTGAATGTCTCAAAGTCGCTGAGCGGTTTGCCTCGTGAGTTCATCTTTATGTAAAGTTCGTCAGAAAGATGGAAGCCGCATCTGTTCAGATATAGCAGATTGAATGTTATTGCGGCGTCGTCAATGTTGCTGCTTATCAGTCTTTCGAAGAAAGCGTGAGCTTTTTTTTCTATATCTTCCTTGGCTATGATGTCGCTGAACATGGAAGCCATCGAGTCGAGCATGGTCAGCATACTGCTGATGGTTGGATCGTTCGTCCATTGGTTATGAAACCATCCCTCATCCTTTAGCATGCTGCTGACAGGATGTCTTTTGTCTGTGTCGATGCTCAGTTTCACGTCTTCAAAACATACATGCTCAAGCAATTCAGCACAGAAATCACTTGAACTCAATCGGGTGGTGTAAGCAAATCTGCCTTTGAAGTGAATCTGCACCATCTTGAAGTCATCCTCATTCCACAATGCTAGAAACCAATGTAGCAAGAATAGTGTGGTGAGGCGCTGCTGTCCGTCCAAAGGCACAAAGATGTTGTAGTTGGCATCCTTGAGCGAAATGTCATTAGGGCTTTCCAATGTGCCATAAATGAAGTCGAGTTCGAGCCGGCTATCATTGTTATCCAGCACCTTGAATATCTTCTTCAGAAATGGTTGGCGTATCTGACGTACCTTGTCATTGTTCCTGCCTTGAGCATAGTCGCGCTGTATAATAGGTATGACGATGGCATTCTCATCGGTGAGTTGCCAGAGACTGCATTTCCTGCCCTGTTGTACGTCGTTGTCTTGCATGTTATTGCTCATTGTTTATCAGTTTTTTTAGTTCGTCAATATCTATGTAGTCAGGTTTTTCCGAATTGCCAATAAGATTTTTGTTCAGGAAGTAGCGTCCGTTTCTGTTCAGCGTGTTGAATATTTCAGCCAGGTATCTAATGGCGTCTTTCTCGTCCCACTCAAGCATGTTGGTCATTCTGTGACTGTAAGCCTTGACGAAAACATTGTAAGTGCCAATTGGAACGAAAATGCCTTTAGTGGTGTTCTTGATAATGCGCATGCGCTTGTATGGGAATATGGCGTTGCCGTAGCTCTTGTTTGTGCCTTCGTCGAGCAACACTTGGTTCCATATATAGTTTCTTCGGTCATCATCCTCGTTTAGGGTGTTGGCTTTAATGTTAAGCGATTCGGTAATCTTGCTGAATACATTGTTTGCCAGTTCTTTCTGATTTTCCCCTTTAGCTTTGAATATCTCTAAAAGCTCTTTGCTGATATCTGCATTATCAGCATTTTTTATATACTCATCGTATTGTGGTGTCACAATGCTAATGGCTTCGTTGACAATTGTGTTTTTATTCTTGCGCTTGTTTTTGGGCTTTTTGTTGTTTTCTATAGTCAGCCATTCAAGTCTTTCGTAGAAGCTGATGTCTGTATAATACTCAAGCATTTGTGCCGCGAATTGGAAACATCTGTCAGACCGGTCAGGTTCGAAAGGAGTGGCAGAAGCCACGTGTTCCTCGTTCCATTTAGTGTGCTTGTAATAGTGGAAAGGAAAGCGGTCGGAATCCTCAGAATTATCAAGCACATTAAGTACGTTGAATAGCAGCAAAACAGGTGTCAGCCCCTTCTTGCTCTTCATCAAGTCTGTGTGCTTGTATTTGGAGGTCTGCAGGCGGATTAGCTCCATCAGCTTAGCCACAAACTCTGTCTTCTTTGGTACGGGAAGAGAATTGCCGTTCTCGTCAGTAGGAAACTGGATTTTTTTCAGTTCGTTGACAGAGTGGCCTTGTGATATAAGGTAACCGATGTAGTGATAGTATGTCTTGTTGTCATACCAGTCTTGTAATGTTTGGATGAGGCTGCGCAAGTGTTTCCATTCTTCGTTGACAAAGTCGATGGCATAACCTTTCTCCTTATATCTTTTGTACAGCGAATCATAGTAGTCAAACGTGAAGTAAAAACTGTCGCTGTTTTCCTTTTCTTTATTTGCCTGTAAGTCGAAGAGATATTCTATACGGGTATCATAGGTCATACCCACGTGTCTCTCGTCGTATATAAAGTCCCAGAAAAACGGATTTTGCAGTTTCCTCTCTATGTCGTCCCACTGCCTTGCAATGTTTGTCCTATAATCCTCGCTCTTTATTTTCTCGTCGGCAGAGAGAGTAGGATAGTTGCTTTCCTGTAAGAACATGGCCTTAATAAGCTCAGCGTTTGTGAGTGGAATTTTTCCTGTATTAAGACGGTCGAAAATTTCATGGTCGTTTTCGTTCTCTGTATCCAGTTCATACCATATCACATTACACTTTTTGCGAATACAGTCTTTAAATTTTGTATAAGCATCTATCTTTTTATAGTTCTTAGGACATTGTTTCCCGTCAAGAGTGTATTCGTCTGGAGTTTCAGAATCAATCCATTTCAGAAAGTCGAGAGCAGCATGATAAGCGCCGAAGATGTGATAATAATCACTATTCTTCTGCATCTCTTCTTTGTTGTTTCTGTTTGGAAGCCACTCATCGCTATTAGCTCTTGTTTCATATTTTATGGAGTAATACTGTTCTGCTGATAGTGCCGTTTTTTTATAGTCATATTCCATATTTGGGCACTGCTTCTTGAATGTGTAGTCGATAATGGCCTGCTGAATAATAAGCAATGTAGTAAGGCGTTGTTGACCGTCAATGACATAATGCAGTTCTTTCATTGGCTTAACAACAACGGGCTGAAGGCAATAGAAGTTGGTGTCTTCTTCGCTGTTGTTATTTAGGTAGAATTCCCAAATATCATTAAGGAGCTTTAACACCTCCATCCTTGTCCATTTATATCCTCGCTGGTAATCCGGTATAAAGAAGTGATACTTTTCTTTGAAAAGTTTATTAAGTTCTTTTCTTTCAAGTTTCATATTGCCTTAAATTAGTAGACTTTTATATTTTCGTAAAAGCAAGTTGCTGTATAATAATAAATTATCTAAAATTTGTATGAGTTAGAAATTCCACTTATTTTTGTGTTGCTAAAAGCTCAAATAAGTAACGTCTGACATATGGCAAAGGTAAGCATAAAACTTGAGAAAGTCATTCCTTTCAGTAAAATTTATTTTACGAAAAAGGCATTTAACGCTATTTCACTTGGCATATGACAATTGGAAAGCACAGTTAGACTTTAATGGTTATCAGTGGAATAAAATCAGTACCCCAATTCGGGATAGTATTGTGAACTCTTTGGAATCCTTGTCCCTGACATTCGCTCCGACGAGTACAAATGCAAGTAAACTTATAAACATACTAATTGCATTGCGGGAAGGAGGCGAATTTTGATTTGTCATGAACTGACGGAGTAAAAAAAAAGAATCTGCAGGGCGACAATCCAAAGAGCACCAAGGAGATTTGTGATGACTTCATGAAGATGGAAGACACCATCAGCACGTCGTTTGTCTACGACTATATGGAGGCACACGGATACGGATTCGTAACAACGGAAGACGGAAGGCTGTGCTGGGTTATCTGGCGAGACATGTCGCCGATACAGATGGAGTAAACCCTTAATAATTATAATATACATTTTTTACATTGTTCGGGCTCTGCCAACCAATGCAACTGTATTCATACTATAAAAACGTGTCCCGTTTCTGTCCCAGTCATATTACGGGAAATGCTCGGAAACCTTATAAACAAAGGACTTCCGAGCATTGTAGTTGCGGAGGCAGGAAAATGCCCAGAAATATTTTATTGTTAAACTTTCACTTTACAGCTATTTATTTAAAACGTTATTCTTGAGTGAAAGGACTAAATCAAGTCGTTTTCCTACTTCATCATTGGCTTTCTTTAAATCTTCAATCCTTGCGTTCTTTTCATCAATAAGCATTCTGAGAGCTTTGATTTCCGCCTTTAAACTTGGAATGTCAGTATTAACATAATGACTATTTACTACATTATTATTTCCTACAACTGACGGATTTTCTGTCTCGTTTCTGTCTTTATACAGAAATAAATCATCAATACTACAGTCTAAAATTGTAGCGATTTTTACAAGTGTTGATGCTCTGACGTCTGGTCGACGTTCTAAATTTATCAATACCTGATGTGTCTGCTCACCCCATAAAGCCTTACAAAAAGCTTTTTCCGTCAAGTTTGCTCTTGCTATCAGTTCTCTTAATCTCCCTGTTTTTAGTTTGTCGAAGTCGTATTTCATGCAATAATTGTTAAATACTGTCAAATAACGGATTTATATTCCTTCATTTGACAGAGTTTATAATTTTTCTGTTTATATTTGCGTCAAAATTAGTAATTAAATTTGATATGGTAAAGAAAAAAAGCATGAAAGCGGATTTTGTAGTCCCTGGGGATTACTACCGAAATTTGGAAAGAAAAGAAAAAGGAATGTTTCTTAATTACCTTTCATTTCATTATGGAATGAATGTTAATACAACAAGAAACAAACTGCTCGGCAGTAATGGGCAAGAGTTTAATACTCTTGAAAAAATGGTTGTATATGATGTTATAAATAATGAACTATGGAAAGAATCGAATTCCACTGTAGCCCCGATGGGCACGTGTATTTCAAGGCAGATAGATGTGAACAAAAAAGACTGACCAAATTTGAAACTGAAGTAGTTGATTTCCTTGATGATTTGATAAGGGAGAGATTCCCTGAAGCTTATGCAAGATTAAGCAGCTTATATAAAGGAAAGAAATTTGAAATGGTAAACAGATTTGTGAGGTGTAATTTCGGCGAGCAAGATTTCCTATCATACGATGTTGAAAATGTAGTCCTAAATTTTGAGGAAGTAAGATGTCCACTTCGTGGCATTTGCGAGAACGAGAAAATTATATGCAAACCCAAATCTACTGTCCCATTATCCGAAAGTGAAAAGCAAATTGCAGACTTATACCTGCAGGGATACAGCTTCACTGAGATAGCAGATATCCTTCATAAAAACCAGAAAACAGTAAAGGCGCATCTTTACCGCATAAAGGAAAAGCTCAAATTGAAAAATTGCAGGGAAATAATTAAAGTTTTAAGAATGAATAATTTTAAGTAATATGGAAAAATTTGGAACTCGGTTCACCGCATATCTCACGGGAAAGGCATTGCAAAAGATGTACTCTATACTTGACAATGAGGAAAAGCCATATTCAATGACGGTCTCAAAGGCAAGGAATAAATTGTACACAGTTACACTAAAACTTCGCACAGAAGACGCAATGCATTTTGCTGAAATAATAGACAAGGCTAATATATGCTGAGTGAATGTATGTCATGCAAATACTCTTTAAACTGCATCAACGGCAAATGGTGTAAAAGAAAGAAGTGTTATATTGAACACCGGACTGAATATTTTTGTGATTGCGTGAATTCGCAATCTGATGAGCAATAATCAGAGAAGTATTTTCCGGCGCAATTGCTGGAAAATACTTTTGTAAAAGCAAATTTGATTAATATGATAAAAGTTGAAGATATACTTAGAGCGACAAATGGTGGGCTTGATATTATTCTTGAGGAATATCCTCAGGCAAAAAATTGCGTCAATGGCGAGAAAAAACATTTTGCCATAAGAAACGAGAAGACTCCTTCTGCATCACTTAGAAAATTCAACTCTAAGAGCTATGGCGAAATTTGGCAAGTTACAGACTTCGGAGGTGATGGGCGTGGAGAGAACGCAATCAATATTTATATGCGTGAACACAATATTGACCGCTCGCATTTTAATGAGGCAATATTGCAGCTTGCTGCGAAATATGGCGTGAAGGATGAACTTGACCATAGCGTCAACAAACCTGACATCCGTCAGCGTCCAGCCCATCAAGACGAACCGGATGGGAGTCGTAATTTTTCTCTTAATGAGAAATTCACGGATTTTGAACTGAAGGTTTTCGGACCTAATGTTACGCAAAAGCACCTTGATGACTTACACTGGCACTCTGTAAAATGGATTACAAATGTCAAGGACAGACGTGTTACGGAAAAGTATTCCAATGATCATTACCCTATATTTATTCGTGAATGCCTCATTAAAGAAGCTCATGGGAATGAACCGGAAGAAAAATTCTATAAAGTGTATGAACCTCTGAATTGCGACAAAGGCTTCCGCTTTTCTTATACACCGGCAGGAAAGAAACCTCGATATTTCATAAATGGATTGTCAGAGCTAAAGAAAGCATATGCAAAGTTTAATGCGGAACAGGAAAGAGAATGGCGCGACTCCCATGATGATGACAAACCTTATAAGGAGAAAAAGCTACCAGAAGCTTTTATTTGTTCAGGCGAACGTGATTCTGTTTGCTGCAAAAGTATGGGATTCATTCCACTTTGGTTCAATTCTGAGACTTACCAATTGTCCGGCGAGGAATATAAAGAGATTATGAAATACGTTGAAATTCTTTATAACATTCCAGACATTGACGAAACAGGAAAGCGCAAAGGAAAGGAACTCGCATTGAAGTTTATAGATATACATACCGTATGGTTACCGGAATGGCTTACTACGTATCGCGACAATAGAGGGAAACCGCGTAAAGACCTGCGCGATTGGATGGAAATAAGGTCCGAGAAAAAAGATTTCAAGAACTTGATGAAACTTGCTATGCCTGCAAGATTTTGGGTGAGTAATCTTCAGAAAGATGGTAAATGGAAATACGACATGGATACGGCTTGCCTTTACAACTTTCTGCAGCTTAATGGCTTTTACGCATTGCGTGATGAGAATTCTGTTGTTACTCAGTTTATCCGCATTATGGGGAATATCGTAAAGAAAGTGAACGTAAAAGATATTCGCGAGTTTATCCGCAGATGGGTTGTGGAAAGATTTGAAGATAGAGGCGTGTTGAATCTCGTTTTGAATTCGCCCAAACTGACGGCTGCTTCTCTCGAGAGTCTTCAGGAGATAGAACTTGATTTTACAACGTATACACCAAATTCTCAATATTTCTTTTTCCCAAATAAAACAGTCGAAGTCATGAAACCTATGCCCGGGGACAATGGCGGTATGAAGGAATATGATCCTGGAGCTGATGGCTTGCACAACTATGTTTGGGAAGATGATGTCATTCCGCACAAGTTCAAGCGTCTACCCGATATGTTTAGAATATTTCAGACGGAAAACAACGGTAAGACAGAACTCGACATAGATATCATTGATGTAAAAAGCCATTTCTTTGGATATCTTATAAATACGTCAAGATTGTATTGGCGCAAGGAAACCGAAACGCGGTTTGATGGAGATGTGGCATCAGCAAAAGAATATTTGCAGATGCATCCGTTTGAGATAGCAGGAGAAGGACTTGCATCTTATGATATAAGGGAACAGAAATTGAATCTTATCAACAAGATTTTCACCATGGGGTATATGTTGCATCGCTATAAGGATTCTGTTCGTGCATGGGCACCCCTCGCTATGGACAATAAAATCGGAGAAGAAGACGAATGTAACGGGCGAAGTGGCAAGTCTTTCTTCTTTAAGGTACTCTCGTTCATGATGAAGACGGTCAAATTGTCCGGACGTAACCCTAAACTGATGGACAATCCTCATGTTTTCGACCAGGTTACTCAATATACGGACATGCTTCTTGTCGATGATTGCGACAGGTACTTGAACCTCGGCTTGTTTTATGATAACATCACAAGTGATATGACGGTTAATCCAAAGAATAATCGTTCATTTACTATTCCGTTTGACGAATCACCGAAGCTTGCATTCACGACAAATTACGTGCCTAACGACTTTGATCCTTCGAGTGAAGCCCGTAGTCTATATATGGTATTCAGTGATTGGTATCATCAGAAAACTGAAGACAACGACTACAAAGAAACGCGTACGATTCGTGATGACTTCAACAAAACTCTTTATGCCTTTGACTATTCGGAAGAAGAGTGGAATGCAGATTTTAATTTCTGGATGCAATGCTGCAGGTTTTATTTGTCTGTAAAGGATTCCGGAATAAAACCACAACCACCTATGGCCAACATGGAGAAACGACGTCTGAAGGCTGCTATGGGGTCTAACTTCGAAGACTGGGCGAATGGTTACTTTTCCCTCGAAAGTGGACATCTTGATGTGGAGCTTCCACGTGATGATGTCTTTGCGGACTATATCCGTTTTGCCAATATCAACCGTATAACAATGCAGAGTTTTACCAAGAAACTGAAAAACTTCGTAAAATTGTGTCCGTGGGTGGATATATTGAATCCACCGGAGATGTGTAATAGTTCTGGACGCATTCAGAAAGCGGTTACGCTTGCCACTGGAGGCGTGAAGACTAAGGATATGATATATCTGCGATCTCTGAAAAAAGATTCGTCAGATGCTAAAAAAATGCAAACAGACTTGTTTGATCCTGATGATGACAGGCCATTTTAATATTATATAAATCAATTTGCTTTTATCTGAAGCCGACTTGCGAGCATTATTTGCAGGTCGGCTTCTTGTGTTTTACATCCCATGATCGCAAATGCCGACTTTTAGAACAATTCCTTACGGCGTTCGTTTCTCTCCCCGAACCCCTCTCTCTTTTTGTACAAAAACTTTGTGATTTTGTAATAGAGAGTTTGAAAATCATGAAAACATAAGTAAATAAAGGGAGTTCGGGACATCACAAAACATCACAAACTTGCATCACAAACTCATCACAAACTTTTTAATTTTGTTATCTTTACATTTTACTTTTGTCTATTGCAAAATTGATTTCCTCATCACAAATTTACAATATCACAAAGAAAGGTTTGTAAAATATTGACTTTGTGCAACATACAATTTATATCACAGCTCTCACAAAATTGCAAACTTTTCGTGCAAAACTATATCAGCTCAGATTTTCTTTATAAACAAAGGAAATAAAATCTCTGTCAAAAGACGGAAATACAGAACAATTTTATTATATTTGCCATTATTTTCAAGAAGTTATACTTATGAGCAGATTTGTCGTTTATATCAAACTTAAACCTTTTATCAAGCAATGGATGATTTTTCATTATGGTAATCCTGTTGTATTCCCGGACCAAAGTGCCGAGAATGCATGCTTACGGAGATTTTTAACTAAATTGCCGTCAGGCAAACAACCTGAACAATGCAAGGATGATGAGATTGCAATATGTTTGCCGGAATCTAAGCAAAAGCCTTTGATTACGTACAATTATCTCGGACCGCACGCTAAGGCTGCTGTGGCAGAATGTATAGAAGATACGTTTCGTCTTCAGATGTGGAAAGAGCTAAACGGACTGGAGAACTGTGGGTGCTCTATTTTGAAAGGCATACAGGCATGGTGTGAGGCTAACGGCATCTCTATTGACTATGACTATACTTTGAAAATGCGATATCAGAGGATGCGAAATTCGTATCTGAAAAAAGGTATTGACCTTAGATGCAAAACAAGGGTGAAGGATTCTTCTGAAAAGAATTCATTATTAGGTTAATAATTATAAAAATCTTATGGATAAGAGGGCTTGTTTTGTTCGCAGCCGTTCTTGACCGTTCTAAACTAAAATTTAAATTATGAGTTTAAAATTGATAAACAGTTTGGATTATACTTCTTGTCTGAATCTGAATGGTATGATGCGTTCCGGTTTGACTTCCGTTCGTTTGCCAGATGGTATTGTGTGGAAAAATATTTGCATAAAGACACCTGCGCAACTTATTGTGTCGGAAAAATATGAAGATAATGTCAAAATTTATACTGCAACACTGAAAGTATTGGCTTTAGATAATTTTCCCACCGATGGAAAATATGTATTTAGAATTCATCTTACCGATGGAAATTACCTTATAATGGGATCCAATGACCGACCATATCCGATGGTTACAAAACAGAAGAATTTCCCCGACTCGATAAAGGACAGTCAGCTTGATGAGGTCACGATAGTGTATACTTCGCCTCTGCCCATACCACATATTATATAATATAAGGTTTTTTTATTCACTCTTGCTGTTGTCTATCTTTGCCAAAAATATATGTAAGATGGATTATGCAATTGTAATATCAGGAACTATCGGAAGTTGGTGGAACGGATGCTCTGCCGACTTTGTGCGATATACTCTTAACAAGAACAAAGATAAAGATGTTCATGTGGGATTTTGCTCACTTGGAGGCTATGTGAAGGATGGTCTCGAAATTTACCAGGCATTTAAAGATCATGGAAAAGTCCACGCACATGCGTTCGGCATGAATGCCTCTATTTCAACGATAGCCATGCTTGGATGTAAGTCTATTGATATTGTGAAGGGCAGCTTTTTTCTTATTCACAATGTTTCTACTTTTATTGACAAGTACGAACAAGCGAACAAAGAGCAGCTCGATGACATGATTAAAAAGCTACAGGCTGAACGTGCGGAACTGAAGACCTTTGATGATGTTCTTGCACAGATGTATGCGGACAAGACTGGCAAGTCTGCTGAGGAATGTCTTGCTCAGATGAAAAAAGGAAACTGGCTCACTGCTCAGCAGGCTGTGGAATTTGGACTTGTTGACTCGATACGCGAGGATAAGGCCGCAGAAGATGCAGCTGCCGATTTCAGCAATCAGTTTGTAAATTCATATACATTTTCTAACCATTTCAAGGATGCAGGCATACCGCCGCTTCCTGAAGGCGAAAGCTGTACAAATCTTGCGGCTGTCGTTGACGGGGAGGGTAATCCAACTCAAAGTTTCTTGCAGAAGACGTGGCAGGGACTTCAGAGCCTGTTCCATAACCCACACGCAGATAACTCTTATACCAAAATGATCAAAATTTTTAATGCTGTAGCATCGTTGCTCGATGCTAAGGATGGTTTTGAGACACAAACAGATGGTTGCATCTCTTTGACTCAAGATCAGATGAAGAAAATCAATGATCGTCTTGAGGAACTTGAGCGGACTAACGATGAAAACGGTAAAGCCATGAAAGCGAGTGCCGATGCTTTGAAAAAGCTCAAGGATGACCTGAAAAAAGCCCAAGACGAATCAAAGGAAAAAGACGATCAGATTGCTGCGCTGAAAGGTGGTGCCGGCGACAATACTGACGAAAAGCCTATGCAGGGCGAAGACTCCGTTACTGCACAGGATTTGTACAACATGATTGCAGATGTTTAAAAACTATGGCAAGTACTGTAAAAGGAAATGTGACTTTTACTCCTGAGGAGTTGTCACGTACATTTCAAACTTATCGAAAGGATCTTATCGTAATGCCGATGCTGGCGCTTCAAAAGCTTCAGCAGCATTGTAATATTCGCACAGGAATTCGTTACCGCGAAACAGTTACACAGATGGGTGGCAAGTTCCAGATTGGTAATTACAAAAAAGAAAAGAAAGGCAAGGGTGCTGTAGACTTCAGAGCTCGTGTGTTTGAGACTTTCTTTGGAAACTGTATAGAGCCTATTGACCCTAATGCTATCTACCAGTCTATTTGGGGCAGCAATGTAACTAAAGGGGAAGGCTTGAAGAATGTGCCTATCGTGCTTCAGGTTTGTGCTTACATTATGAAGCAGTTGGGAGAGAATCTTTATCTTAACGCCTGGACTGCAAAACATAATGGCTCTAAATTCGATGAAACCGCGGATTTCTTCAATGGACTGAAGACTATCATTGATATGGATATTGCTGGAACAAATGAAGATACAGAGGTAAAGATTTCATCTGAACTCGGAAACCTCATGACTTCACAGGAATCTATATCTAAAGATAATGCTGAAGACGTTCTGAAAGAGTTTTACTGGAGTCGCAATGATAAGTTGCGTGGTCAGCAACTTAAAATGTTCATGTCTGACATGACATACCATTACTACACAGAGGATTATCAGCTTAACCATGGTTCACTTCCGTACAACCAGAATTATGATAAGCGAACTCTTGAGGGTGCATCTAATGTTGAACTTGTGCCTCTGTCTAATGTTCCGAATGATTTTCTGTTGCTCACTCCTAAGAGTAATATCTATCTTTTGTACAACCAAAAGACCGATGACGAGAAATTCATTGTGGAGCGTTCTCTTGACAATCACTATGACGTTGACTTTATCGCCAATATGTTCTTTGGTACACAGTTCGAGAGCGTAAGCAAGGAAGTTTTCTCCGTATACGAGAAGACTGCCGGTTAATTGTATAACATTAATCATTAGAATTATGAGTAAATGTACAGATCAGGAATCTATCTATAGCGATATAGTATTCTGTAGAGGAAAGAAGTCGCTGCCAGGAGTGCGCGGAACCGTGTATGGTATCAGTAAACGTGATATCTTGTCATGGCCTCTAATCGGATCCCAAAAGAAAACGCCAGATGCAGATCTTTCAACTGTTGCCGTCTACGAAGGGGACTTCGTACTCGCTGGAGATAAGAAATGGCATGTTATCGGCATGATTCCGAATGAAGGACAGATACAGGACGAATCTCAGGGATCTTACGGATCTAAATCTTTCAAGAATACGGCAACAATTGTAATTCCTGGTACGGAAGAGGAAGTTTCCGGGTATATCGCAGAAGCCAATAATGACGAAATGGTTTTTCTTGTAGTGCAGAGAAACGGAAAGGCAAGAGTGATTGGGTCCGAGGCGTTCACGCCTGAGCTTTCTTTGTCGCAGGATACAGGCAAGGCTGCTACAGACGCCAATTCAACCACCGTTTCTGCCGTAGCTGATGATGAATTTCCGGCTCCTTTCTATCATGGTAAGATAGAAACGGAAGACGGTGATATTTCTGGCGAAACAGGACTGAAAATCGCAGCCGAGCATGCATAGATTGCCAGTGTGAGTTTTATTATATAAGTTGAATGAGCGGTCGTGGCATTAATGGTCGCGTCCGCTTTTATTTTTTTTAGTATGATAGACAATAATCTTACAATTCGATTGAAGGCATGGCTTGAAAAGGAAAGCCATACCGATAATGAGGATATAATGGAAGGCGCTCAGATGTTGTTGAAGTTGAACCGCAATCAGGCTTTGTTCAATACAATTTCTCGCCGTCCGGGAAAATATGTGTCAAAAATTGAATATGAGCTCAAGAAGTTCTTGCCTATGCGTCTCAATAGAATGACAATTGGTGATGTAAAAAAACTTGATGCAGAACTTACTCCTGAAATTCAGGATGCAATAAACAATGAAACTGGCAGTGCTGATGATGAATTGAACGAAAAGGAGGATTTACCGGCTCATGGCGGAAAACGTTCTGATCACGACAGCCTGCCAGATGACATAAAGTCTATATGGGAAGAAAATGCAATGCGCTGGAAGAAAATAAAACTTGTCTTCAATCAGTTGAAGACGTTGACACAGCCATGTGACAGATACGAACTGCTTATGCAGCTGAAGGAAACTTGGTATAAATATAAGGCTGACTTTGAGCGTTATGATAGTTTTGAACCGAATCCTGCTCCAAATGACGGCGAATCTGATCCGTCAGAAGTTATCAAGCAGATAACCAATGCAAGAGCTTATATCAGCAAGAATATTGATAAGCTCCAGCAGCTGAAGGATGTGGCTCTTTCCGAGAATCCTTCGGACAAAGATATCGAAAAGTACAATAAACTTTGCAAAAGTCTACGTGAGCGTCTCTCGCTCCTTTTGGACAACTCTCAGGTTGTCGGTGATGATGTGTTGACGAAGCTTGCTGAGGGTGGTGTGGAGATTGAAAAAGCGACTGTCGATGACAAGGAAAACGAAAGTAAATCAGATACTGAAGCCCCTGGAGATTAATCCTACTCAGTATTACCTTGGTACAGGACTGCATACTCTCGGTCTGCTCGGTTGGATCCTTGAGCAGACCGGGCGTGCTGATGTCTACGTCAGCACTTTTTCTACATCTGATGCTTTCCTTTCTGGATTCCACCGATTGAGAAAAAAAGGTCTTATAGGCAATGCTTCTCTCGTTGCTGACTTGAAGGCTTCAAAGAAAACATTACAGCTGTATAGAATTATGCAGAGTTGTTTTAATCATGTCTATTTGGCACAGAATCATTCTAAAATCGTTCTTGTGCAGAATGACAGATATACTGTTTCTGTGATTTCTTCTCAGAATCAAACGTATGGAGACCGTGCGGAATGCACCATGGTTACAACTTCTCAGGAGGCTTTCTATGAGTTGTTTTGCGGACTGAAGCATATTGTTAATGACAAATCTCTTGAACTTAATGGATTATTCAACAGACTTACTGAAAAAGATAGAAGAGAAAGCAAGGGAGATGATGACCCCCTCAGAGATATCATTCCTTTTGGATATTGACGAAACGACTCTGCTTGATGATGTCAACTCTATTGGCAATCCTGCTCGGAAGGCCTTTTTCAAGGGTATGGCTTTTACCGCAAACGAGATAAGAAAAGGCATTCGTGACCTTGCTGATGCGGGGTCTCCATTCTCTATTGCCGAATGTCAGCGGCTTATTACCCGGCAGATGGCTGAAATAAAACTTTAATTAACAATACTGATATGAGCTTACCACTTGCCAGCATGGAGGATTACTCCGTATATGTTACATTAAGCGATGATGAGCTGTTTGAGCGACGAATCGCTCAATCTGTCATTGAGCGCATTCACAGGCTTCGTGGCCTGTATGCCTACTGGTTGCAGTTCCCTCAGAAATTTGATCAGGATATCGTACAATATGATATGGCTATGTTTAAGGTTGGCAAATCGCAGGCTTACGATGACCTGCATCTTGTACGTCTCATACTTGGTAATCTTCAGCAGGCATCAAAGGATTTTATGCGGTGGAAAATAAATCAAGACCTGGAACAGGACTTGAAGGCTGCACGACGTGCCGGAGACCACCGTTCTGTAGCAGCAATCGAAAAGAACAGAATTCTCAATAATCGTACGGATAAAGAGGATGAACTGGATTTGGAGTTCGACAAGATTATTCCACAGCAGTTCGTCCCTGTTGACGATCCGAGCGTACTCGGAATTAAGAAACTGCCGGATTTGAGGGGTCGAATAAAGGAACTGATTAAAAAATATTCCGACAACACCGTTAAGTTTGCCGAATACGAGGAAATAAAAGAGGAAGATGATGATGGAGCAACAGACTAACAGACAGTATTTCAATGATGCGCAGCTTTATATGCTTAATATGGACTGCCGTGACGAAGTCGTCGTGGCTGGGCGTGGATTGGGTAAAGGTGCTATCCAGGCGCGGCGCTTGCAGTCTTGTTTTCAAGGTATGCCGGGGTCTATGGGCGGTTTTGTTGCTCCGTCGGTGAAACGCTGTCTTACCAATATCTTGCCTTCAATGCTTATTCATCTGGAGCGTTGGGGGTTCAAACGTGATATCCATTATGTTGTTGGGAAAAAGCCTTGGAAAAAACTTCATTGGAAGAGTCCTATATTTACGCCTGCGAATTGGGAGAATACTATTTCTTTCTATAATGGTTCTGTATGCAACGTTATCAGCCAGGATCGTAGTGGCACGTCAAATTCCATGTCTCTTGATTACCTCATTATCGACGAAGCTAAATTCATAAACTTTGAGCAGCTTAAAGATGAAACTTTTCAGGCTAATCGTGGCAATGAAATGTACTTCTCCAGTTTCCCGTTACATCATGGCATGACTATAACCTCTGATATGCCAATTACCAAGAAAGGGTCTTGGTTCTTGTCGTATCGGGATAAAACGGACCCGGAGTTGGTGCAGCTTATCGAGGGGATTATCTTCCAACTTTGGAAGCTTCGGGCGAAACGCGACAAACATCCGGAGCGTGCACCGCAAATTGAAAAGCAAATTGATTACCTTAACCGTCAGCTTTCGTTCTTTCGCTCGAAATGCTTACTATACAAAGAATACTCTTCTATAGAAAATCTCGCACTTCTCGGTGAGGAGTTTATCCGCAGGGCTAAGCGCGACCTTCCGCCTCTTACGTTTGCAACTTCTATAATGTGTCAACGAATCGGCATATCTGCAGATGGCTTCTATGGTGGAATGCGTGAGGATGTAAATCTTTATACAGCACCGGATGAATCCCGACTCAACCTGTCTTCTTTTGATGGCAAGAATATTGTGGATGATTGCAGGCTTGACGGTGATTTGGATCCAAACTTGCCTCTCATTATATCCTTCGATGCCAACAACCTTATCAACTGGCTTGTCGTTGGACAGGTTGGCAAGGACGGGAAACTGCGGATTCTCAAATCTTTTTTCGTTAAATACGAGAGAAAATTGCCTGAACTGGTTGAAGACTTCCATAAGTATTACAGGTATCACAAGCGCAGGCAAGTAGTTTTCTATTACGATGCTACGTTTGTAGGTAATAACTATGCGCTTCACAACAATGATTTCCATAAAGACATTGAACAGACTTTGCGCCGGCTGCAGTGGTCTGTACGCGCTGTATACATTGGTAAGCCGCTTGACCACTTGATAAAGAATGACCTTATCAACCGTATGTTCCGTGGCAGAGCTAAGCATACTGTGCTCATCAACCGCGACAATAACCCGGATTTGCTCATCTCCATTACTTCTGCAGGTGTATTCAACGGAAAGAAAGACAAACGTGGAGAGAAACTTGCAGAGACGGAGGAGGACAAACTTGAGGGTAGAACCGATGGAAGCGACGCTTTCGATACTTTGTGTATTGGTGTGGAGCGTTTCCCTGTTATGCAGTCGAGCGGCATTATTCCTATAACATATACATAAGCTACTATATTTTTCTGTTTATTTTCTTGGGAGTCATCTTCGTGAGAAGGTGGCTTCTTTTTTTTATGTATAATAGTAAAATTTCTATTGTTTTATTTGCGTATTAATAGAAATATTACTATCTTTGCATCGTCAAATAACAAACAATATAGAATGAAGAGTAATGAATTACATCGACGGTTTGTCAAAGCCGGTTATAAGTTTGACCATGCGGAGGGAAGCCATTACTTCTACATGAAGAATGGAGTGCTTACTGAGCCGATACCATACCACGGAGCCCATGAAATGGGAAAGGGACTTGCAAACAAGCTAATCAGAAAGTACGGAGTTTAATGCTCCGCACTTTTTAAAATAAAGGTTCATATCTATGGAAAAGATTATAATGATAATTGAAAAATCAGAGGATTATTTTAGTGCTTACTCTGATAATTGCGATGGCATATATGCTGCCGGTAACAGTATTGAAGCTGTAAAGAAAGATACCTATGAAGCAATAAGACTTATAAAAAAGAATCTTCCAGAAGAACGCTGGCCTAAAGAAATTAAAGGGGAATTTGAGATTGAATGGAAACTTGACACACAAAGTTTCCTTGAATATTATTCCAAATTCATGTCTTTAGCTGGTATGGAACGCATAACTGGCATACATCAAAAGCAACTTTCTAACTATCTTAACCATCGTTCTACTCCTCGACGCAAACAAGCGGAAAGAATAATGAATGGAATACATAAGTTTGCTTCTGAATTGTTAAGTCTAACACTCTGATGTTTGTTATTTGACGATACTCTTCAAGAGTGTGGCTCCGGTGCTTAGCATCGGGGCTTTTTGTTTTTATGATGCCTCATACCGAGGATGAACTTGCAGTTGCACGTTATGGCAATTGCCGTAACCTCAAAATCACGTGTTTGCATTTCACAAACCTACAGGTCGCCTACATATTCCGCTCTGAAAGGGAGGGGCAATTGCCAAAATAGCGTAGGGCGGTGGGGGCTGCTAAAGCAGAAAGCTTCGCTTTTTCTGAAAATCAACTCGTTTACTCCTTGATTTTCAGATGTTTAATTTTTTCGGCAGTGGAATTTACGTGCAAAAAGCACGTTTCCGAAGTCGGTCTCGCAACTTTCAGGGCGTTGAAAGTCGCGAATTTTGCCCCTCGGAAAGAGTCTTGCAACACTTACCGAGGGGATTTTGGTAAAAACAACCATTTTATTGAAGCCAATAATATGGCAGTTTCTGATGTCTTTTCCTATAGAGCCTAAAGCGGTTGAATTTTGTCTAAAAAATAGGGAAATAACAAAAAAGTTAGCAAATAATTTGGTAAAGTGGTAACTTTTTTTTGTATATTATTTAAATTATGTATCTTTATATAAGATAAGCTGCATCTCGGAATAAGAAATGAATAGATTCATTTCGTTCTTCTCTCGATTTGCATTATCTTTGCAAGTGAAATTCATTCCCAAACGAATTTCATATCTCATGGAGAGGCGACATACTTATTGTGTCGTTTCTCTTTTTTGCTGACGTATTTTTACTGCCTTATGCATCTTTTTACATTTGCTGAAAAAAGATGCGATGATTACTATAAAGGAAAATCTTTCAGGCTTATACTTCTCTTGTACCATACCCGATGTGTCATTCTCGATCAACGGATATAGAGCTGCTGTCATCATCAGTATTGACGGCAGTGAGATATACAGCGAGTATTTGTATCCTGTAGACGGGAATATCAGTATTGTAGATATTAGCTCGCTGGTGGCTTCATACGTAAAGCGCGCACTGCGTTCTACCATGAAGATAAAAATAAAGGAAGAATATGAAAATTTGGAAACTTCATACACTGAAGAGATTTCGGCAGATATCATCTATTGTGCTGCCGATTTTGGCACTTCTGCCGCCGATTTTATCGAAAACCATTTTCTTTCCATCTTGACGGGCGTGAAAATTACATCTTTGGGTAGACTTGAATATCTCCATTATATAGGTACCGATGCTGCCACAGTTACAGCCTTTTACGGTGATGAAACAAGAAGGGAGTTTCAACTCGTTGCTATTGGTGGTAACGACAAATACACCACTATCGACACATCTCCGTCGCAGTTCTGTACGGAAGGCAAGACTTTGGCTGCATACGCGGTGCAAGCCGGCAACCGAACTCAGGAATATCAGATTGATTTCCTTGCACCAGACTGTGCACCTATTCTTATTTTCGACAATTCCTTTGGGGTAGAGGAACTGCTTTACTGTACAGGAACACATACCGTCTCTCCATCTTACAAACGTGAATCTGCATATTTTGGGAAGACACAGAAAAATTACAAAACAAAGGAATCACGTACATTCAAAGCGGATACCGGAGTATTGAATTTTGCAATGGCAAACTGGGCGGATGAGCTTTTCCGTTCAGACTATGTACGGATTGTAAACTTCTACAGCGGTCATCCTAATATCGGAAAAGAGATTATAATAACGGACTCAAAGTCGGAGTATGACAACAACGGCGATACGCTGCCTCGCTTCACCTTCAGTTATGAATACGCACAAAGCAACCCTAATGTAGTTGACTTGCAGCGTGCCGGAAGAATATTCGACAACACGTTTGACCATACTTTCAATTAAACGGCATGAAATACAGACCATACAAAACGGAACAGCGCGGGGTTATCCATTTTTCGGAGATGCTTCACCTTATCGCCATTGCCGAGGAACGACGGCAGACGCTGAACATAAAGGCATGGGAGACTGACGGGCACATTGTGGAATACCGTGGATGGCTCGTGCATCATGACTATTGGCGTGGTGGATATGTAAGGCTGAAAAATCCGCTTAACAAAGAACTGCGCCTCGTTCCGCAGATATTCATTTTTGAAATTAACAACTTAACCGTATACTTATGACAAAGAACAGATACAGGCTTCAGGAGACATCTCGTCTGGCAGACAGCACTACTTACCGGGTAGTGCCGTGTGGCGTGGCAGAATCCCGTTTTGCCAACAATATCAACACGGAATACGGCGGCGACTCTTCCACTGTGTTTGACGATGGAGGCATTGCTGCAAACATTCAGGAAAAGCCTATCACAGTGAACGGCAGGGAATATAAATACGTGCCGTGGGGAGTTGATGACCAACTGCCGTACAAGGTTAAAGAACAGCTGTTGTCTAATATGATAACGGCTCAGTGTCAGTCGTTCAACATAATTTCATGCTATGGACAGGGCGTACGTTTTGTTGACCGCGCAACAAAGAAAGATGTGAACGACAAGGAAATTCTTGATTTCTGCCTGAGAAACTCTCTGCATGAGGTTTTCATGGAGCAGGCAACAGACATTAAGTTTTCTTTTTGGAGTGTAACGGTAATAATATTGAATAGGGAAGGTAATAAGATTGTACAGGTAAGAAACAAAGATGTAGTCAATTGCCGTTTGGAATACGCGCCGTCTACAAAATCTGGTAAGATTGAGCACGTGTTCTACGGCGATTGGCGTTTCGGTTCCATGGACGAGAACAACATCGAGGTAATTGACCTTCTCGACTATTGGAATCCGCTTGGCGACCTTGAGGTGCGTATGGGGCTGGCGCGTGATCCGCAGACCGGAAAGGTGCGCACTCCTGCAAGGACAAGGAAGTTTGCCATTCTTTCGCGCATACCGACACCGGGATACCAGTATTACCCTACCCCATACTACAGCAGCATCTTCCGCGATGCATGGCTCGACATTTACCGGTTGATAGGTATCGGCAAGCGCTATATGATAAAAAACACATCGGCTCCGCGTGTGCAGATTGAGGTACACAATGACTACTGGGATACTGTCTGTGACAGCGAGAATATCCAGGACGAGGACGCGAGGGTGGCACGAAAGCTAAGGGAGAAGGAGAATATCATCGATTTTGTAACGGGTGTGGAGAATGCCGGCAAGGCTATCATCAGCGGATATTATGTGGATCCTAACGGAAAAGAGAACCGAATGGTGCGCATTACTCCACTTAACGATGCTTCGAAGAAAGAGGGCGGAAATTGGAGCGACGACATGTCGGAGGCTGCCAACGCTCTTTGTTTTGCCTTCGGCATACATCCTAATCTTGTGGGAGCAACACCGGGCAAGAGCCAGATGAACAACTCAGGCTCTGACAAACGCGAACTATTCACTCTAAAGCAGTCTCTCGAAAAACCGTTCCATGATGTGATGACTAAGCCTTACCATGTGATTCTTCACTTCAACCACTGGGAAGACAAGGCAACAGTGGACGTTCCGATGATAATGCTCACTACGCTTGACAAAAACAAGGACGCAAAGAGGGTTTCGGGAAACAGTAACTCACCTAATAATGACAACAATGACGATGACAATAACAATAAGTAAGGAAGATTTTGAACGTGTGCTACCTGTAGGAACAAGCGCACATGATGAAGTTTTCGACGCCGTGGCTCCTGAGTGCCAGCTGCAGGTGCAGTTTTTTGATATGGCTCTACTGGGCGAAGAGGGCAAGAATATGGTTATGGAGGCGGAAGACGGGGTGCTGCTGACACTATACAAAAGACTTGTGTGTGTGTCGGCTTTCCTTGCCGTGTTTCGACAGCTCGACCTCGTGCTCACTCCTACCGGGTTCGGTATCGTGAGCAACGATATGGTGAGTCCGGCTTCTAAACAGCGTGTGGACGCTCTTGAGGGACAGTTGCGCACGGCTCAGTGTTATACTCTGGCAATGATGGTAGACTCGTTACGCTCTGAGGCTTGGGGGAAGTCAGGACAGGCGCAGAACTATATACGGCATCTGTTTTCGGCTTATTCGTTCTTTGCCTATGCTAAATCGGCTGCGGTAACATATCTGGACTGGCAGAATATGCAGCCGGCGATAGTGGATGCCGACGAATTTCTGCGCACACGTATCTCTGATGAACTGATGGACGAACTGCTTTGCTTATATAGACAAAACGAGGATTGGAAAAGTCTGGCTTCTTGTCAACTTATTGCTCTGATACGTGATTTTACCGATGTGTGGAGCCGTAAGGGACAGGATGCTGTCCGACTGCCGGTATTTCGTCGTTTAATGCTGTGTGTGGAGTCCAATCCTGAAGTGTTCAAGTCTTATTTCAACAGTAATGCCTATAAACGAAATCATCATGAAACTTTTCAAAACTCTAAGGACTCAACGGCCTTCGTTTTCGGATGCTGACGCTTCGGTGTCGCTCACGGCTCCAAAGTCGTGGGCGGAGCTTTCTCAAGAGCAGCTACACTATGTGCTCTGTCTGCTCACAACTTTCGAAAATGCTGTTGTCGTAAAAACGTATATGCTGATACGTTTCTCCGGAATCAATGTGGTGAGTAAGGACAGGTACGGATGGATTTGCTATTTTCGTCCGGCATGGTGGAAGAGAAAACGTTTTTTCAGTATACAGACTTGGCAGATACAGGGACTGCTGGAACAGCTGGATTATATTGACTCGTATGAGAATATGGATGTCAGACTTGACAGGATAGGGAGGTTTCATGCTGTGGATGTGTTGCTGCACGGTGTGCGTTTCCTTGACTATCTTAATGCTGAAAAATATTTCCAAGCATACAACGTAAGTCATGACGAGCTGATGATCCGTAAACTTGCCGGAGTGCTTTACAGCGATAAAAGGGGGCGCAAGCGCAGTTCTCTGAAGCTTTCTGCTGCCGAAACTCTCGGCACTTATCTTTGGTATGCCCATGTGAAGAGTGTCTTTTCACGTGAATTTCCCAATTTCTTCAAAAAGCTTCCTGCCGATGAAACCGCCGATTTTGATGTTCTCAAGGCGATGAATACGCAGATTCGAGCTCTTACGGACGGGGATGTTACTAAGGAGAAGGAGATTTACAACATTGACTGCTGGCGTGCACTGACGGAGCTTGACCAGAAGGCACGTGAGGCGGAGGAGTTTAACAAAAGATTGAAAAACAATGGAAAGTAATTATACTTTTAATGCTCTCGGCTATTTTGAACATCTGGCAAAGAGCAACCGTCTTGCAAAGGATAATGGTTTTTGTCCCTGTTTTTGCAGCGGTCCGGAAAGCATTGACGGAGTGATGCAGAATTTCCGGAAGCAGAAAAACTTCATTATGATTGATGACACTACCTCGCAGAATACTTATTCGCGTGGCGTGACGTTCTTCGACAAGAACGTATATACCGTGTTTATCCTTGCTCATTACCGTATCGACGACATGGGGGACAGACAGGAGAAGCTGGAACTTTGCCGCAGGATCTTCCGGCAATTTCATTCCCGTATGATTTTCGACAAGGAGAACATGGAATACGGGGATATGATAGAATGGCTCGACGTGACGTCGGTTTACAGTCGCGAGATGTCGCGCTACTCCATGAATGGGGTTACGGGGCTTTACTTTATGGTGAATAACGATGAGCCGATTGACTTGACTTACAACTCTAACGAATGGGAGGACTAACACATGGGACTGATGAAACGCTCCATGGAGAACAGGCAGGCTGCTGGGCGCGGCGGTTCTCTGTTCAAGTTCTCGCAGGACGAACTTGACGCGTACAACCATGGATGGTCGGAGTTTATGGTGGATATTCTGCAAGAACAAATTGATAGACTGAAGATTTCTGATTCCGGCAGGCTGTATTCTTCCATAAAGGAACTTGTGCAGACTGGAACGGTAACGACCATTGAGCACAGATTCCTGATGTACGGTATTTATGTGGCTGCCGGCGTGGGAAAGGGTTTTGCCCATGGCAATGGCGGTGATTTGCTCTTTATGGGTGATATGTACAGGCAGATGCACGGTGAATACGGTGTACGTCAGGTGGGTGCCGGACTGTCGGAAAAAGCGATGAAATCACCGAAATTTGCACATAAGACCGTAAAGCACGGACCGAATGCCGGTAAGGAGGCTGCTCTCACGTCGGGGAACACCCGCCAGCGCCGCGACTGGTTCTTCAAGAAATACTATTACTCTCTAAGAAGGTTAAACGAGACAAATGCTGCTTTCTTCGGACAGGCTTACCAGGGGCTTACGTCTACATTCCTCGATACTCTCTTTGCATCGCTCGACAGCGACAAGAGAACGATACGCTCCAACAGATTCTGAAGAAACCATGCTTTGTTGGCAAAGAAGCAATGCTTTGCTCCCGATAAAGCAGTGCTCTGCCATTAAGAAGCAGGCCTTTCTGTATTTTAAAAGTCGCTTTTCCACGTTTATCTTTGCATAAAACAAATGTCTATGCCTACATCTGCTCAAGTAATAGAACAACTCCGTTCTCTGTTTACGACCATAAGGGACGAACGGCGAACTTATGCCAATACTGCCACGCGTATCGGCAATGCTTTCCTTGCGCTCTTGTCGTATCTGGAGGAATCACCTTTTTTGCATAAGGACCGGGAAGATACGGCTATGTTCCTGTTGCATCTGCTGCAGGGCTGCATCATCGGGGAGAGCGGACAGATTAAGTTGTTGCCGGACGGAAATATTTCGTGTGGTTCGATACATGTCAATGGCTCCGCTGTGTTTGATGAACTCGTGTTTAACCATCAGAATGTGCTTGAGGGCGACACTTATTTTACTGACCGCTCAATAATAGACAGCGTTGAATATATCGGTTCTAACCAGTATATCGTGTATTTCCGCAAGGAATATGAAAACGACCGGGTTACTTTCCATGTAAACGACATCTTGCTCGGAAGGGTGAACAACCTTGACGTGGGAAAGACGTTTCGGTCTTTCTGGCTCAGAGTGGACAGTGTCTCTGCTGATGATAACCGGGCGGTTTGCTCTTTGTATAATGGTGCTGATGTGCCTGGCGGAAAGAATTACTCGCCTGTTGCCGGTGCAAGGGTCATCCGCTGGGGTAACACTCTCGACAAAAAGAGGCAGAATGTTTGGTTCGTGTCGTCTAACGACGGTAGGTGGCTTTTCCTGCAAGGAGTGAACAAACCTATGCTCGATGACAATGAAAATGGTTCTAATTATGCCGGTTTCATCGGTCTGCCACCGGAAATTTCTGCAACTAAGGACCTTCTGAAGAAAGGTGTCATCACTGCTGATCAGCCTTATCTATACTTCAGGGGTATCATGGTGCAGGATCTTATCAAGGTTGATTATCTGGGCAATCCTGAATATACGGCTCGGGATTGCGGGCAATGGAATGTTTCGCGCAAATATATTCATGGGTATGATGAAAAGGCTCGCGGGTATTATGCTGACCGTGTATGGTGGGGAGGATGCTATTGGGAGTGTTCTGTGGACAGCTCGTCGGGTAGTGAACCGAGGTTCAACAATACTGACTGGACTTGTTTGATTGGCGGCGGAAACATGTCTGTGTCGATAGTGTCGTCCATGGGGAACTTCTTTCGCGCCGGTACCCACTGGCAAACAGACCTTGTGGCAACAGTCAGAAATGCCGAAATGATACTGACGCAAGAGGAACTGCAACTTGCCAATATTACGTGGCTGCGTATAAGCGACGACGAAGACGGCGATTTGGCTTGGAACATAAAGCATCCTACGGGTTCTGTGGGACTGACGCTGAGCATAGATTCTGATGTTGATATCCCGACTGTGTGGGGTGCTGGCAGTGCTGTGGGCTTTAAAATTTTAATTACGTTGCCTGACGGGGCTGGCGTTTCTACCACTTATTCGATTATTAATTAACTGTTTAGTATATGAAACTGAAGTCTGTTGGAGGAAGGGTCGTTCATTCACCCTTGTCATACTCTTTTAATATGCTGGAGCTTGGAGGAAGCTACGTTCAGAAATATGATGCCGTGTCGGGAGAGTTTATCCCAGACCGCACTCTTACTCCTTATACAATGAAACCGCAACTTGTCATCTCTGATCCTGACGGAAATATTCCGGATGGCGAATATTCTTCGGCTCTTGTCAATGTGCTGTGGAAAGTAACGCTGTACAGCGATAATGAAAAGACTGTGCTCACTGCCGGAAATGATTATTCCGTAGACAGTGTCAATGCATTGTCTTTTGCTAAGAATATACGTGTAGGTGATACAGTGACAGTGGAATTTTCTGCCGACTACCTTAATAGGGTTCGTGAGGAAACGGCTCATTTCACATGGCGAAAATCACTTACCACGATGGAGGAAACATCGGTTAACCTGTCGCTCGAAGTAAGGGCACCACACAAGGTGGATTTTTCGCCATTCAAGAAATATGGAGAGTTTCCTATTGAAGCGGTGCTGAGAAACGGTGCTGACGTGATTACTGAAGACAAAGCTGTTTATCTCTGGCAGACTTTTGATGAGGATTCTCGTGCTTGGAGGGAAATTAGCGATACGGATGACCTTTGGTATGTTTCGGGAAAGAATAGCTCACGTATTGTTGTGGATCAAGACTTCTTACAGCATACGATGCTCAGGATTACTGCCTATCCTAAGGCTTATCCTGACAGTGTGTTCTCGGATGCGATATTGCTTCGACGATGGTACGGTCAGTGGGAGGATACGCCTCAGTTTGTTTATGCCAAATTTTTACAGAAGGGCATGAGACGCACTGCCGTATCGGTGAAAGTGACCAACAGACAGGGGGACATAAGCAATCCGTTCAAATTCTTTGATGTGGAACTGTTCTACAGGTCTTCGCCCAAGGCGGAATGGGAGAGTATGGGCAATGTTACAGATGCTGTGGTTGACGGGGAGAGGCTTACCGCAAACCATGAGGTGGGCGACATCTGCCGCGAGCTGTCGGCGTTTCAAAGAATACTGCTGCCGGATGGATCTGAACTGCAGAATGAAAACGGACTGCCAATAACGGCTCAATTTCCTACATCGGAAAAGGAGGTGGAATGACGCCGTTTTACGATTTTATGATTTGGAAGCAACTTAAACGTAGCAACTATGGATTACTATATTATTCAAAACAACTTGGCAGAAAGGCTTGGTGTAAAGGATACAAGACGGGGAAACACTCATGTGGGCTATCTCGTCAATTCAGGAGATTTTGCAGGAATCGGCTTGCAGAATGCCGTTAAACTCGGTGCAAGGAGAGTGAATAAAAAGGAGGCTAAACAATTTATCGATAAATTATAGTTTATATGAACAGTATTTCAGCTATTGACCATCTGTATGCTTTTGAGGATGGCGACACCATTACTCCGGGAATGGGAGTGAGATGGGCAAACGGAGAAACAGGACTGGGACTGCAGCAGTATTGGAATCCTACAACGGGGAAGGTTATTGCAACGGACTTCAAGGAGCATCCGGTGATACTGTATCCACAACCGTATTCATCAAAGAAGGGGGCTATAGTATTGCCTGAGACTACCGGACAGCAATGGTATTATGGCAACATATCCACTGAAGGCGGAATATTGCAGGACGGAGCGGTCAAGGATAAGTTCGAGAGTTTGTTTGAGGCGGTTACTGTCGAGATGAACGGACAGAAATTCCCGGCTCTGAAAATAAAGGATAATCTTGCAACGGCCGATGACCATACCGACAAGTATATATACTATTCGTCTTCATACGACGGAAAGTCTTTTGTCTGTCAGCAGCTCATACCGATACAACAGGCTGTAGGAGAGGCTTATCAAGTTCTTATTTCCGTTGAGGGCGCATCTGGAAGCGGCGACAATGTTCTTTCTGACGACAACGACTGGATAAAGTTCTCGGCTTCACTGCTGCGTACTGGTGAGCCTGTCGTTGGGGATATTTCGTTTGTATGGCAGAGACTTGATGGTGGGGAATGGAAAAATATGTCTACTATTGCCAACGTGCAGGAGATATCTGCAAATTCTCTGAAGGTTTACGATGCCGGCGTTGAGGGTGTCGATTTGTTCCGCTGTGCTGTTGGCTTTTCGGGAAAGGTGTATTATGGCATGTGTGAGGCTACAGATATTCACGACCCGTACTATATTGACAAGGGGTGTTCTAATCCTTCTGGCTCTGTCAGTGTGGGCGAGACGGTTACGTATAATCCGCAAGTGTATGAAAGGGCTTCGGGAAATGTTTCTACTGGTTGGACTTTCTCGTTCTCGTTTACTGACAGCGAGGGAAATGCTGTGTCCGACGTGACGCAGAAGACTCTGACTTACGACAATATAAAGAAACATAATGGTCTTGCCGTGCGCATCGAGGCTTCTAAATAGAATTATATGGTAAAAATCTCTGCTATTGACAAATTGGTTCCTGCTCCACAGAATGGAAATGACGGTAAACCTGCCGTGTCGTATTTCCTGACTGCAACAAGGACTGTAGTAACTGTCAGCTATGGACCTAAGGTTGATGCTGACAGCATTACCGTTCGTGGGTGGAAGATTGTGGGCGATGCCGCTCCTGTGGAAGTGAAGTATACTTTCCAGGAGAATCACGACCTTGAAGATGGAGGTTATGCGGAACAGGGCACACTGCCGCGCACTATTGATATGCACGACCTGATGCAGGACATTGACTATAAGTTGTCTTGTATTCATTTTGATATGTTCCTGCCAAACACGAACAACAAGGTTGCTGCATCCATCGATATTGCTTTTGTATACAATGGCAAGGATGGCAAAGATGGAAATGACGGCAAGGACGGTACGTCATTTACAGTTAAGGGGAATGCCGTTGAGTGTGTCGGTGAAACAGAAGATGCAGATACAAGTACTATTGGTAATCATCTCGTGTCGCGTGGTAGCGATGGTACTCCGGAAGTTATTGTTGTAGCTAATGATTTGTCTGTGTCATCTTCTACTCCTGAACTTGGCGATGCTTACATTATTGACAGTCGCATTTTTGTGGCTCTGCCTACGAGATGGGAGGATCTTGGCGAATTCCGCGGACCGCAGGGGGCTGTCGGACCGCAGGGACCTCAAGGTGAACAGGGAGCACAAGGTCCGATGGCATATCTTGCAGGGGAATGGCAACGTGACGTTACGTATACCAGAAACAAATATTCTATGCCTGTAGTAAGACACAATGATGTGTATTGGTATCCGAAAAATGAGGGGAGTATTCTCGGCTTCGAACCGTCGGCAAACAGTGCTTACTGGGATTTACTTATGGAGAACGATATTGTGTTCGCCAAAATCGTAATGTCGCAGTTCGGCAAACTGGCATCTGCAGTGTTCTCCGGAGATTACATGCTCTCGCAATATGGAAAGCTAAATGGGGTGGCGGTTGACAATAGTTCAAACGTGAAGGATACTGCTTATACAAATTTCGACGCTTCTAATCCGGAAGGCGGTGCTTTCGTGCCTAATTTGTTTTTCAATTTTCTTACCGGATACTTGTGTGCTATGAATGCAAAGATTAAAGGGGAAATTGATGCAGAGAAGGGAAGTATTGCCGGATGGAGATTCTCTGAGGGAATTATCGGAAGTAAAGACTATGGTATGTCGCTCTCTGACGGGTTCATACAGTTCGTTGGCGATAATATGAAAGCTTTATTCGGACTTTGGGACAATCAGGGGTACCCTACTATGCAAGTGCTGGAGAATACGGAAGGTAACTATATAGGCAAATGTGGTATCAGTTTCAATATAAGTGGAGCTGTAGGTCATCCGAACTTTGCATTTAAAGGTATCGGCGACGGTGTTCTTAACGGATTGGTAACCGGGTATTCGTTTGAAACGGTTACTCTCACTTCTGATTCTTTCTATCAGATGGGGGACGGAAGTCAGCCGCTGAAAAGCAACAAGATATATGTCAAGGCTCTCGTGGCTACTCCTTATCTGATGTTGCCGTCGCTTAGAGTTATGAGGGAGACTCTTTCCATTGGAAACACCACGCCTTTCTCCGTGAGACTTACAATCATGGCTGATATCGGGTCTGAACTGTTTAGGGTATACGGAAGAAACAAGGTAAAGACGGGGTCTTCTACTTTATGGGATAATGATAATTATCCGGTGCTGACGGACTACAATGCTAACAATTATGAATTTAAGAGTATGTCCAAAGGCGACTGCATGGAAGTGGAGCTTTGCTATAATCCGCAGCTCACGGCGACCATTGCCGGATACCCGACTAAATATACAGCAAGAATTTTAAACGTTAATACATAAAGTTATGGGAAACAAAGCAACTAAATTACCGGAGATTGAAGAACTGCAGAACATTAGCAGTTCTGTCAGTCTTCTTGGCTACGACCGGAGAACAAACAAAACGGGTTTTGTGCCGCTACCGTCTATCACATCGAAAACGGCATATTGTGGTGTGCGGTTTCGTAAGGACAGTGCCTCGCCTGAGGGTGAACCGTTCGGAGACCTGGAGATGCTGGCGAATCTTCCTTCCATACTTGGTCTTGGGGGCTATCTTGTACAGAACGACCATTCAAGAAGAAAGCTTGCAGCTGATTCTCACTTCAAGTTTGCATCTGGTGGCGCGGCAAAACTTGACGGCACTATGGGGCATTATCAGTGGGGATGGAACATCCCTTGGTATTACGCTCACTGGGAGGATGATATCTTTGAGTACGAGGCATTGTCTACTGCTCCAATGTCTGGCAGGTGGAACTACAAGATTCCAGTTGCATCGATGTCGGCTTCAGGGGCTGCTGCTCTTGACAGGACAAACAATATTCTTGTCAGCTTCTGCAACAGAACGGCGCAGTATCGTGGAGGAACAAATGATTCTTCGCTTGACGATAAGTGGAATACTATGCTCGGCAAGCCGGTAGTAAACGTCAATTCGGAGTCTCTACAGGATTATGCCGAAAAAAACGGTCCTCACTGGGGCGCATCAATGAGCTGTGTGGTATTTGCTCTTGCTGCGCTATGCAGGATAGTTTTCCACAACAGGGACATTCAGGCGGCGTATAAGTCTGAACTTACTGTTGACGGACTGCGACAGGGCGGTCTCGGTCCGGGTGTCGATAATGTGAATAATTTGTTTGGCAACCAATATGCCACGGTGGATATTGATGCTCTTGCCGACAAGGGGGATGCTTTGGGCGTTTTCTCTCTGTCTGTAGACAAGGGGGATGGAACCTCGCAGAAGATAAACAACATACCTTGTTTCTTCGGTCTCAAGAATTTTTATCATTATGTGTGGGTTATGCAGCACGGCAATATCATCTCTTATAATTCTGACAAGTCTGCTGACGTTTATATTTTGGAAAAGTGGACTTCTGCCGCAGTAAATACATCTAATACCAATGGCTTTAAGAAAATAGGTACAATACCTGCCGTAAGCTCTGCGAGCTGGGTATGGACAAAAAAGATGAATCTCGACAATATGAATATGTTTCCTCTTGAATTCGGAGGTTCTGAAAGGACATATTATGGCGACGGATTCTATCATAATGCTGTTACATCCGGTTTTCGCGGCCTTATTGCTCTCGGCGACGCTGACCGTGGTGGCTATGCTGGCGTGGGTTGTCTCGATGGTTACAATGCGCCCTCGGATGCCAGGTCGTTCATCGGCGCGTTCCTCTGCGAAGCAGAAGAAGACTGGGACACGCAGGCTGTCTGGGTGGCATAAGTTGCCTGGAGTGGCATTGTTGGCAAGGGGCGCGAAGAGCCCAAAGTACACCGCCGCGACTTTAGGAGCGGCTCGCACTACGGGGCGAAGCCCCTCGCCATTTTATTGTTCTTTGAATTATTTTATGTCAAATTTAGTGATTAATTTGGATATATGCTGAAATGTGATTAACTTTGCATTGCAGTAATTGCAGGTAGAACTCCTTTGCTCCGGTTTTCGCGGCCTTATTGCTCTCGGCAACGCTAACAATGGTGGCTATGCTGGCGTGGGTTGTCTCAATGGTAACAATGCGCCCTCGAATGCCAGGACGAACATCGGCGCGTTCCTCAACAATATCTTAAAACATAGGAGTGAGCCTCTCCCATTTGGAGAAACATATCGCAAGATGACGGCGAGACTCGTAACCTCAGGGCGAGCGTCATACCCGTCGGTCTGATATTGCAGACCAACAGACCCATAATAGGAAATCGACATTTCCACAAATCCCGAATTGATCCATTTTTTTTAATTTATCATTACCCGTTATGCGAAAAATTCGTGATACTGGGGAGATGTCGGCAGATATTGTGCGCAAGGCTTACGACAGGTTTAGCGAAAACAAGCACAACAGAAAGAACGTTAGACGGTACGAAAAGTATCTTGAACAGAATCTTGATTTGGTGCTTCGCCAACTTGTTGAAGAATCCTGGACCCCATCCCCATACGTTGAAAAAACAATCGTTGAAAAGAAAACGAGAAAACTTGCCAAGGCTCCGATACATGACCATGTGTTGGAGGCTGCTGCCATATTGCCTTACGAACAGCGGTTTTACGATTATATAGCTTGGCAGGCGCCGGCTGTCCGTCCCGGTATGGGGCAGGCTGCCCTTCTCAGGCATATCCGTAATATGCTTTTCAACCACAGC
Source organism: uncultured Prevotella sp. (assembly GCA_934219025.1). Classification (GTDB taxonomy): domain Bacteria; phylum Bacteroidota; class Bacteroidia; order Bacteroidales; family Bacteroidaceae; genus Prevotella. Next base: position 34,341 of record CAKQDG010000007.1, read on the forward strand.
CAGGAGGATATGGCATACAATCTGTCGATGGATGCCCATCATTTCTTTCCGCTTATGGATCACGATATATTGAAACGTCAGATTTCAAGAAAGGTAAAAGACGGGAAATTGCAGCGTGTACTCTATAAAGTTGTGGACAGCTACCCTCATGGCGCTCCTCTCGGAATCAAGGTGTCTCAGATTTTCGGTATGCTCTATCTTGCCGACTTTGACAGGTTGGCTATGAGGTTCTTTGATATTGACGAAGACCCTGAAAAGATGCAATACTGGACTTCCAAATATATAGAGGGACGTATCGTAACGGCAAAAGGACGGAAGGATTACGAGGATCTTTGTTGTGGTCCACAGTATCTTGCCTCTCTGTTCCGGAGTTATGTGGAGGAGGGCTTGAAAAATTATGTCAGGTTTGTGGATAATATCATCTTCTTCCATTCCGACAAGACTGTTCTCGGTATCGTTAAAGTCCTTGCTGTCGCTACACTCGCATCCAGGTATCATGTTACAATGAATAAGGACTACAATGTCCGACCCACGTATATGGGAATTCGCATCTGTGGGTATGTGTTCTTTCATGACAGGGTGCTGCTCGGAAAGAGAAACAAACGTGAACTTGCAAGTCATGTGGCACGACTGAGAAAGAAGAATATTTCTGAGGAGGAAATAAGAATAAGACAGGCTTCCCGTTTCGGGTATGCCAAACATGTTAATTGCATAAATCTTTTTAAATGCTTAGGTATGGAAAATAGTTTGGGAAAAATTATCAAGCGTAGAAAAATCAAACCACCGTTTGAAGGTATGAGACCGGAACAAAAGGAGACGTTCTCTAAAATTTGTTCCATGTTGGCTGAGTCCCGTATGGGTAATTTTGCCAATGCATGGAATAAAAAGATCCTTCTTATCGACTATGTCGTGGAGGATTCTAAAATCGACAAGAAACAGGTAACTGTTGCCGTGCCTGACTCTTCGGGGAATATTCAGAATGTGGTGAAAATGGTGCCGGAAAAGGCACTCGCCATAAGGTTCAAGAAAATTCTTAAAACAGAAGAGGTAACTGATGCGGACGGTAATGTTACTGAGAAGTATGTCTTTGAAAAGCAAAAGAGCCAAAACGGAATGCCTACTCTTGTTGATGCTGAGTTTTATGCCTTCACGGGGTCTAAGATTCTTATATCGCAGGCTGAACAGGATTTCTCTCATGATGATCTTCCGTGCCCTACCGTCATCAAGCAGATTAAAGGTAAAGGCGGACAGACTTTCTTTAAATTTACATAAGTATGGAAAAGCAAACATTTACAGCGGTTTATCCGCAGCCCAAGACGTTCTTGAAGTATGACGCCGGGCGCATCATCGTTTATCCTAACGAGACGGTGATCGAGAATTATACTCCTGAGTCTCATGACAATGAGGAACCTGAACCTTTCACGGCGTATCAGTACGAGGGCTGTGAGAGCGACGGCGGTTTTATCGTGGAGTGTGATGACACGACGGACTATCACAGTGTGGCTAATGCCATCGTGCGTACAAAGTATTCGGTATCCGAAGAACTTGCCTTGCAGAGGCATCATCAACAGGATCCGGAGGCTTACGAAAAAGAGTTCTCCGAATACTGCGAATATGCCGACAGGGCTGTCACCATAGCTAAGAGGTGGCTTAAAGTTGTAGGATAACCGGGTTACGGCACTACGGGTTGGATGTAGTGCCGTATTTTTATGCCTTTTCCTTTGCCTCTAACTTTGCCGTATAACTAATTGGTAAAGGATATGATTGACCAGATTAAAAACCTTTTTGTCGGCATCGCTCTGGCTGTGCTGGCTTTTCTGAAACCCATCGAGGGGGAGCTCGTTTCGCTCGTCGTGGTGTTCTTCATGAATTTCTTTTTCGGATATTTGTCGGGGATGATTGCTGCACATGAGGACTTCGACATAAAGAAGGCTCTGCGCTGTGGGGCGGAGGCAACGGTCTTCTTCGTGCTCTGCTGTGCCATCTTCACCATAGGCAAGATGAAGGAACAGGAGCAGGGGGCGCTGCAGTGTGTCAGCTTCATTACTTACGTGATTGTATATTTCTATACTCTCAACGTACTGAAGAATTTGAAAAAGATTTTCCGTCCGGGCACCACTCCATGGCATGTGGTGGCGTTTCTCTATTACTTGTTGCGCTGCAAGTTCATCGAGCGCATTCCGGGACTTCGCGAGTATCTTAACCTCAAAACTAAAATCGAAATAGAATGAGAAAAATTGAGAGAATTTTCGTACACTGCACGGCTTCGTCGCAGCATACGACCGTTAGCGGAATTCTTGCTGAGTTCCGGCAGAAGGGTTGGCATTACCCTGGTTATCACTATCTTGTTTCGCCTGACGGCACGGTAACGCAGTTGCTCGACGAGAAACTTGTAAGCAATGGTGTGCAGGGCTTTAATGCCACGTCTATTAACATTGCCTATATCGGGGGCATCGAGAAGGTGAACCACAAGATTGTCCCTGTTGATAACCGCACGCCGGAGCAGAAGGCTGCTTTACTGGAACTCCTGAAGAAGCTCCGTGCCAAATACCCTGAAGCCCACATCATGGGACACCGTAGCATCTGGGGCGAGGCCACTCCGGGGAAATGGAAAAAGTCGTGCCCGTGTTTCAATGCCGTCGAAGAGTATAAAGACATTTGATGCGTATGAAGAGATTTCTTGAATTCATTTGGGATCCTTGGGGAAAGATTTTTCTCTGGGTCGTCTTTGCGTGTGTCTTGTCGGCTCTTATCGAACTTTCATTTGAGGGCTGCCGACAGAAAAGGGAGAATGAAAACCTGCATGCCATCCTTGCTGCTATGGACAATACTCCGCACGTAGCGGATACTATACGCGACACGGTGCCGGTATATTCTTCGCCTGTTATCGTTGCCGGTAAGGGTGAGCTTAACAGTCTTCTGGCAGACAGCAAACTTCTGAAGGATATTCAGGTGAAGCCTTCGGCTGTGGAGACGGCAGACATTACCGTGCGTAAAGTCTGCGACTCCGTAAAGATGTACCCACACGTCTCGGCTCAGCTTGACAGTATGCCTCCGGCTACAGTCTATCTGTACCGCGACAAGTGGGTGGATTTCCGCTTTTCCGTCGCCGACTCCACGCTGCGCTATGCAGTCCGCGACTCGTTCACCACCATCGTATACCGGGAATATAAACACCGCTTCCTCTGGTGGCGGTGGGGAACAAAGGGTTATCGCGTGAAGGTCGTAAACTACAACCCTCACTCAACGCTATCATATAAACGGTATATAGGGGTGGATAAATAGTTGTCCGTGTTTTCATGTTATTTTTTCTGTTTAGGCATTGCGCTGCGAAGCGTGATGCCTTTTGTCGTTAATGTCAAAATATTCTGTTCACGTCAAAATTTAACACTAAATATTACACAAAAATTGCGGGAACGGAAAAATGTATCTATATTTGCAGTGGGTAAATAATAAATTTGGAGGTAGAAATGTGCATTATTGGTAATATCCGTACTTTTGTCAGAAAAGGTGTTTCTGTATTGCGTGCAGCTTCTTCGAGAGAATATAATGAGGAGTCGAACATAGTGCGTGAATTCAGAAACGAACTTTATGGACATTCTGGAAGGTCTACAGACGTGCAAAATCTTATGAAAGACCGAAAAAACGTGGAAAACGATGTCCGGGTGAGTTTCAACAAAATAGTTTTAGGAATCAATGGGTAAGAAGCAATCTGTAAGTATAAAAGGTACGAGTGTTTCCAATGGAAACGAGGTCGGGAACCAAGTAGAACAGACTCTCTATATGGAGGACAATCTGTTACCATCTCCATCGGAGCTACAAGCTTACAAGAATATTGAGCCGAAGATTGTGGATTTCCTTATTGAGTCTTCAACTAAAGAACAGGCTCACCGCCACAAAATGGATGAGGAGAAAATGAAAGTTGTGAATTATACGGAGCATAAGAACGGAAGGATGAATTGGTGGGGAATGTTCTTCGCATTCATGGCTCTGATTCTTATGGTTGGTCTTTCAGCTTTCGCCTTATATCTTGATAAACCATGGTTTGCCGGCATATTCGGCTTTTCTGCTGTCTTGGGAATTATCTCCACTTTTGTCAATGCTGGAAACAAAGCTAACAAATAGCCATACCTGCCCCGAAGATTTCCCTTCGGGGCTTTTCTTTTCCCCTTTCACGTCAAAATTTAACACTAAATATTACACCAAAAATTGCGGGAACGGAAAAATGTATCTATATTTGCAAGTGTAATACAGGAATCCATAAAAATGAAGTTAAGCAGCATTGATTACGCAAAGTTGATATCGTGGTTGGCATTACATAGGTCACACGTTACACTTGGTCGCACGCAGGTTCAGAAAATTCTCTTTATCTGCTATGGCTTGTATTATGCACGAAACAACAGTTTACTCTTTGATGACGACAAGCCTCAGGCTTGGCCTTTCGGTCCTGTATTTCCACGCTCGTATAAAAGATACAACACTTATGTTTCAGCGGAACTGACTGATGAGGAGAAAAATGAATTTCTGAAAGACAAGGGAACTCTGTTTACCATCACCATGCTTACTGACAATCTATGCTTATGCACAGCACGGGAATTGTCGGAATGGTCTCATCAGCCAGATTCGCCATGGTCAAAGGCGGTATTGAAGGATGGTAAGCTGAAATGGAGTCAGGAACTCGACATTGAAGATATAAAGAACTTTTTTACTGGAGAGGAATGGAAAATAGGACTGAACAGAGTAAATTAGAAGGATTTAACCCTTTTGAGCCTAAGCAAATCTCCAAACCGGCATTTCAATGGAGATATGGCTTTTATTCTTTGGTTTCTATCGTTAAAGATTTTTTTAGAGGACCACGCAAGCCAAAGAATGTGCATGAGCGTTTTTCGGAGACTGCCGAAAGTATTATTGTGCAGCTTTCCGACAGGGTGGATTTTCCACAAATGCTGGAAGCAAGCAGGGCTCTATTGGAGCAGCAACGTATCCAGGACAATTCTCATGCAAGACGTAGGCTTGAAAAGTGGGCAACACGAACTATATCATGGTATCTTATTGTCGTTGCCGTGCTTGTCGTTTCCAATGGAATAGTGTCTATGTTCACTCAAACTCACGACGGATTTATATCTTCCGGCATAATGGCAGGAATACTCTCCACTACTACTATTAATGTGATTGGACTGGGCTTTATTGTTTTGAAAGGCCATTTCCAATATCATGAAGGAAAGTGATGCCCCATATTATAATGTCTACCACCGCTCCTCACCATTTTTTTTATGTCAAAATTTAACACTAAATATTACACAAAAATTGCGGGAACGGAAAAATGTATCTATATTTGCAAGTGGAAAAATATATAATATAAATAATCATGTGCACAATTACTCAAGAAACAATAAGGAAAGCTTGTGAACGCACCATAAACAATGGGAAGAAGTACGCTGCCGGCAAGTCTAAGCAGAACAGCGATATAAGTCTTTCCGTAAAATTCAAGGGTGGCGAATATCATGGGCGCATCACAATGGACGAGATGCAAAAGGCATACGGGCGTGCATGGGAAAAAGCCCTCAACAGATAATGGCAAGGAAGAAGTTAAAACAAACAAATAACCATACATGCCCCGAAGATTCCCCCTTTGGGGCTTTTTTCATACCTTGACTATGTACACGGAAGAACAATACAAAATGGCTGACAGCATACTGGCCGACATATATAACGTCGGCGGGGTGACAGACAGATATTTGCTTGTCGGAGAACTGTATGAGAGATATGACTACTCGGAAACAACAGACATTACCTTAATGAAGCTGCAGGATGATGGCTTCATCAAATATGACGGCAGATTCATCAAACTTACCAAATTGGGCGACAAGGCTGCAAGAATCAGCATGAGACGTTTCCATAACACAGAGAAAAGAAGAGAACGGCTCCTTACAATAAAGGAAATACTTGCCATTGTCGCCTCGGCTCTCAGCGTGGGAGCGGCTATAGGTTCTTTTATAACATACCTGATTTCCACAGGATGATAAAAACAAAACCGAGAGCGAAAATTATTGCCCACACGCTTATCGTGTTCCATGTTGTCCTTCTCTCTACAGAGGACAACATGTTTCTTAATTCATGAATTTCGTTTTCTGTCATATTGCATTTTTTTATCCCTCGCAAATATACTCCAAAAACAGCAGGTAGCAAAATTTCATTCACTTATATAGCAATAATTTTGATTTTTTCCCCTTTTTTCTTTGCTGTTCTCAAATATATGCGTATCTTTGCAGCGGTTTAGAAATGATGGTAGTCCATTCCGACAGAGCAGCGGTTATTGCTCAGCATGATTGCATGGGCTTTTTTTATGCCCATAATCCAGACATATATGGCGGTTGCCATTCCGTGAAATATTGATTTGCTCTTCGGGGTAAGCCATCGTTTCTAAACCAGCGGGATGTGCAGCCGCCATTTTCTGTATCTCCGTCCCGGCGGTTCCGGGAAATGGTTTAGAAACGATGCAATATGCAAAGTACAACAACAATCGAGGCGCAGAGAGTCCAGCGCACAGGCGTTGACCTGACGGTCAGCGAAGTAAAGGACAGAGTGATGAACCATGTGGCAGCCATAAACGGATGGCTCGACAGAAAGTCGGAGTTTTATTCTCGCATTGCCGACTTTGCCGTTACCAACCGAACGGTGGTAAGGGTGAATGCCGTTACGGTGTGCGTGATTGTCGGAGCACTCGTAATCGAGGCGGCACCAGTGGCTTCGCTGCTTTCGGCAGCATGCGCGGCATGGATGGTAAACAGACTGAACAGAAGTGAAAAACAAAAAGAAGAGAAAGGAGGCGCACTATGACAAGTATAAGAAAAAGGAAGGCTATTGAGAAGAAAAACGTTGCCAGTTTTTTACTTTTTAATTCTGATGTTGTTAAAGTAGATTTCAATGCCGCAACAGTAACGATAAATACTATTGTAGGTAATAAAAACAAACCACGAATTATTGTCAGTCGCAGATATATCAACAGAATAATTGAAGTACAGAAAGGAGGCGCATTATGATGACTTACAAGGAATTCAACGATGAAGTAATCGTGAAGCTCAACGAAGAGAAGGCTGAAGCTACAAGAAAGTATGAGGATGACCTGATGGCGGCAAAATTGGAATACGAGGAAATTACTCAAGGCCTTGCCGTGGCAAAGTCTGAGTTTACCGACAGGCAGAAGAAAGATGAAAGGGAGTTTATGGTGAAATACCGCACAAACAAGACGGCTGCATATAGGGATTACCTCAAGAAGACAGCTGACCTGCGGTGCGCATTCAAGGAAAAGAAAATGACGATAGATGCCAAACGGCAGTTGCACTTCTGCGAGCGTCGCGCCGAGATTGAAGCTGAACAGAAAAAAGAGGAAGGAGGCGCACTATGATTTACCACGAAATGACATCGGAGGAAAAGGAGAGAATAGAGCGTTGGAAAGAAACTCTTGAATGTAGCGAAGACGAAATGCTTGCAAAGCTGCTCGACGCTTACTGTCAGACGCGCAGTCCGCTACCGGGAAAGAACCTGCAGGGCGACGACCTCGTGCCGGAACCGAAGAGCACCACGGAGATTTGCGATGACCTCATGGAGATGGAAGACACCATCAGCACATCGTTTGTCTACGACTATATGGAGGCACACGGATACGGATTCGTAACAACTGAAGACGGAAAGCTGCGCTGGGCTATCTGGCGAGACATGGCGCCGATACAGATAGAGTAAACCCATAATAATTAAAATATACATTTTTTTTACATTGTTCGGGCGTGCGGCTTGTGAAAGTAGCACGCCTTTTCTGTATAACTTTTATGCCGATAGGCTTGCAAATGTAAAATATAATAACTAAATTTGTAACGGAAAACAAAAGACGGAGGACGAAATATGTTTGAGACTTTCTTTATACTTATGGCGATTACCTTTATTGGGGTGTTTGTATGCGAGGCGTTGAAAAGTGCTGGGGAAGCCTTGACTTCTCCTCCAAAACGTTCCACAGAAACTCCCGTTCCTAAATGCAATAGTAATATCAGTCAAGCGTTTTCACCTGAAGAATCTGCAAAAAAATTAAGGGAAGAATTACAGCAAATGGAACAAGAAAGAAAACTTCGAGAACAGAAATCCTGGGAAGAGTTTCCTGAAAAATATAAAGGGGCTGTTTGCGATGAGGAAATGAAAGCTATCCTCGACTTGGCACATAAAGAAAACAAGACAAAAGAAGAAGAACTTATCTTGTTTTTCGCAAAACTGCAAGTTGAAGATCTGTACAGGAAGAAAAAGCGCAATGGCAAGCTGAACTGATTACCTGTATTTTTCTACCATCCATATTAGTGCTACTTTTGGCAATATAAACCAAAGGTAGCACTATTTTTATGGCAACAACCCAAACTTTTGAAACCATCATAAAGCTCAACTCGCAGGAGGCAAAGAATAACCTGGAGCAATTGAGAAAGAAAGTCGACGACTTGAAGGCTGCCCGCGACAAGGCGATTCAGTCTAAAGCCGACAGCAGCTTTATCAAGGATATCAACAAGGACTTGAAGGCTGCACGATCCGAACTTCGTTCTTACGAAGCCAACGTTTCCAATACGATAAAAACCGTTGAGAACCTTTCTTCCTCGTCTGTCAAGGACGTGAAGAAAGCCATGCGTGCGTTGAAACAGGAAATGGAGAAAACTACGGATCCGGAAGACTATGTAAAGCTTCAGGCACAGTGGGAACAATGCAAACAGCGTGTGGATGAGTTCTCGCGTGCCGTGGAATTTAGCGAAACAAAAGTGAAGAGTCTTGAGAACGTGATGAATAATCTCAAGACCGCTTCGCTCAATGACCTTACGGGAGCATCCAATACCTTACAGAGCCAGTTGGCAGGAATGAACCCGGAATCTGCTGACTACAAGAGTAAAGCTGCAAACCTTGCAGCAGTGAGACAGCGCATCGACGATATTAATGCCAGCCAGAAAGCTGCCAATACCACTATCGACAAGTATAATCAGGAGATACAGGAAGCCACAGCGAAGTCTTCTGACCTGAAGCGCGAGAATGAACTTATAGACCGCACGCTGAAGAATATCAGCGGCTCTACCATGCGCGACCTTGAATACTCGCTGAAGCTCGTAAATGAGCAGTTACGCGGTACGGAGCAGGGCACGGAGGAATACAAGGAACTTACCAAAAGCGCAAAGCAGCTGAAGACGCAGATTGCAGCCATCAATGATGAGCAGAAGGAATCAAAAAGTATATTGAGTAGAACCGCCGACTGGTTCAATACTAATTGGGGCGTCATAACTCAGGCCCTTGGAGCTTTCACCGGAATCTCCGTTACCATTCGCAAATGTACAAACGACTTTGCCGAGATGAACCAGGAGATGTACAACGTAACTAAGTACACCGGACAGACGATCGGACAGGTGGAGGAAATGAACGAAGACTTCAAGAAGCTTGATACCCGTACTTCTCGCATCGAACTCAACCAGCTTGCGGAGTCTGCCGGACGTTTGGGCATTCAGAGCAAGGAGAAGATTGAAGAGTTTGTGGATGCTGCCGACAAGATAAATGTGGCTCTCGGTGATGATCTCGGACAGGGTGCAGTGGACAAAATCGGAAAACTTGCTACCATGTTCGGCGAAAGCGATCGAATGGGACTCCGTGGCGCCATGCTTGCCACCGGTTCTGCCGTGAACGACCTTGCACAAAGTTCTTCGGCTAATGCCGGATATATCGTAGACTTCACCGCAGATCTTTCGGGTGTGGCTTATCAGGCTAAGATGACGCAGGCTCAGATTATGGGTCTTGCCTCGGCTCTCGACCAGAATATGCAAGAGGAAGCAACATCGGCAACGGTGTTCTCGCAGCTCATTACGAAGATGTTCCAGACTCCGGCTAAGTTTGCCAACCTTGCCGGCATGGAGGTAGAGAAATTCACCAAACTTCTCAACACCAATGCCAACGAAGCCTTGCTCACTTTCATGCAGACCATGGCAAACAAGGGAGGTTTCGACGCTCTTGCACCGATGTTCTCTGAAATGGGACTTGAAGGCACGCGTGCCGTTGGCGTGCTCTCTGCCGTTGCTTCACATATCGACCAGGTGAGGGAGGCACAAAGCACGGCTGCACAGTCGTATAAGGAGGGAACGAGCGTGATCAACGAGTTCAACGTGCAGAACCAGACTGTGCAGGCGGAACTTGACAAGGCGAAGAAACGTTTTGCAGATCTTACCATTGAATTAGGGCAGAAATTGATGCCTGTAGCAAGATATTCCATATCTACAATGTCTATTACCGTGAGATTGCTTTCTGCAATAGTAACATGGGGCGGAAGGCATATCGATACTTTGACGGAACTTGCCGTCATTCTTACGGCAATTTACATAAGACAGGCATTGTACAACTCGCAAAGCAAAATCTCCATTGCTTACGACAAGGCACATTCTGCACTTATTGCTGCAAAAAATGTTCTGCTGGAAACATACAGCCTTGCCATGACTAAAGTAAATGGAAAAAATGCACTTGCCATTAAGTTGCAGAATAAGCTTAATGCCTCGCTCCTGAAATTCCCCGGTACATGGCTTGTTGCTGCAATTGCTGCTGTCGGAGTAATGTACGTAAAAATGCAAACATGGCTTGCTGATGACGAAAGCGCAGCAAGAAAACTCAACCAGCAACTGCAGGAGGAAAAGAAACGTACCGAAGACAACAAGAATGCCATCAAGAGGTTGCTAACTGTGGCAAAGGATGAAAAGAAATCTCAGCAGGAACGACGTACCGCTATTGAACAGCTAAAGAAAATAATGCCGGACTATTTCAAAAATTTGAATACGGAAACGGCTAAGCAGTATAAACTTGCTGATGCATTGCAAGCTGTAAACAAGCAATACAAAGAGAAAATTAAAAATGCTTATCTGGATGCCAAAAAAAACTATGAGAAGGCGAAGTCTGACTACGACAAGATGCATCCAAATAATGGAGGAATGAATGCTATCGTTCCTGGTGCTACGGCATATACAGGAGCATATCAAGGTGAAATCCATGCATATAATTCTGCGAAAAAGGAATATGAGGCAGCAAAAAAAGCGTGGGATGAGGTCAATAAGCCTGTGAAAAATACTCCTCAGAATAACAACAAAAACAACAATAACAGTAACAATAACAGAAACAACAATAATAACAGTAATAGCACAACGGGTTCTGCAACAGGAAAGACTGGAAATTCCAATGACGACAAATACAAGAAAGAAAGCGAAACGCTGAAGAAGCATCTGGAGGAAGAGCAGCTCGCTCTCTCGCAACAACTGCAGAACAATAAGATTACTGAAGAGGATTTTGACGCTCAGATGTATGCCGTTAAACAGAAATATTATTCTGATCTTATTGCCCTTCAGACTAAATACGGACAGGACACCACGTCTACGCAACAGGCAATGGTGGACAGCGTGATGGAGGAGTCAAAACGTCTTGCCGACCTCGATGAGCAGCACATGAAGGAATCTCTCGACACTCGGCAGCGTGCATACAACGAGGAGCAGATGATGCTTATCACTCAGCGTACGAAGGGCACTCTTACCGAGGATGAATACAACAAGAAGATGAAACAAGCGGAGATTCTTTATCATCAGGACCGCCTGTCTATCATTCAGGAGTATGGAGGCGACGAAATGGAGGAACAGAAATGGTTGCTCGACCAGGAACTGGAAGACGTAAAGCAGACTGAGGAGGAAAAGAAGAAAGCCCGTCTCGATATGCTCGACCATAAGTTGGAAACAACAGACTCGTATGACGGACAGCGTGCCGTAATACAGAAGATGTATGATGAGCAGCTCATTACATACGAGGAATATCAGGATAAGATGACGCAGATAGCACAGCAGAAGGCTCAGGCGCGACAGGCTGTAATGCAGCAGGCTTTCGACAGCGTGAATCAGCTACTGTCCTCGGCATCGCAATATTCCCAGGCTTGCTCCGACCTTGAGGTGGCTCGCATCACGGCAAACTACGACAAGCAGATTGAAGCCGCCGGCAACAATTCGAAAAAGAAAAAGAAACTGGAGGAGAAACGCGACAAGGAAATTGCTGCAGCAAAGAAGAAGGCAAACAAGCGTGCTATGGTTATGGAACTTGCACAGGCTGTGGCTTCTACGGCTATGGCTGCAATAAACGCTTATTCCTCAGCAGCTCAGGTGCCATACGTGGGATATATTCTCGCACCTATCGCTGCTGCCACCGCTACTGCAGCCGGTCTTCTGCAGATTGCCACTATCAAGAAACAGCATCAGACGCAGGAGGCTACCGGATATTATGAGGGTGGTTTCACCGGTGGCAAGAGTTATCGCCGGGAGGCTGGCGTGGTGCACGAGGGGGAGTTCGTGGCCAACCACAACGCCGTAAACAACTCTCGCATTCTGCCGGCTCTGCAGCTTATAGACCAGGCGCAGCGCAACAATACTGTTGGCAGACTTACGGAGAATGACGTGAGCCGTGCCTTGGGACAGAACGCTACCGTTGTGTCGGCTCCTAACATTACCGTGAACAGCAACAACGATGAGCTTGCAGCCACCATGAACGAGGCGCGCGACGTTATCGACCGTCTGTCAATGGTTCTTGCTTCCGGCATTCGTGCCTCCGTCTCAATAGACGGCAACGACGGAGTGGCGCATCAGATGGATTTGTTCAATAAACTTAAAGCAAGGAAATAACTATGATATATTGTACTCTCGACGGAAAAGTGGGCTATCCGTCCACCTCGGACAAAATCAAGCTGACATACGAAAACCAGTATGTCAATGATTCCGGCTCTTACACTTACGATATCTCTTTCCCGATGGCAATTGGCGAAAACCAGATTCTCTTCGGGAATATCCATCGTTTTGACGTGAAGAAGAAGATCAAGGCTTTTGAGGAATGTCGGCTCTATGCAGACAACAGACTTGTGATAAGCGGTAAGGGAACGGTTATATCTATTTCCGATACAACAGTAAAGGTGCAAATCGTGGGTGGAAAGTCGCGAATCAAATATAACTCCAATTTCGAGAAACATTACATTGATGAATTTGACTTTCCTGCAGTAAAGCTCAATAGGGGAATCGACATAGCAAGATATAAGGCTCTGGGACTGACGGAGATTGATTTGTCGCAGTCGTGGACACATATAATGATTGACCTTACTACATGGAATTATGTGGGGCAGCAGGGTGTTGCCGTGCTTGATCCTGTTTATGACGAGACAAACAGTTGCTTTTCGAACTATATAGTAAGCAGAAAATATTTTTCCAACAAGTTTATTCCCGGTCTTGTTACAAACGGCTTGAAGTATCCTTCGGAAGAATGGCTGACGCTCATGACAAACATTGCCGTGCAGCCATTCCTTATGTATGTACTGAAAAAGGTTCTTGAATTCGAGGGCTATAGCGTAGGGAAGATGGATATAGACAAGGAACCATGGAACAGACTTGTCATTGCAAGTGCGAGAAAGACAACAAAGATAAATGAGACTCTGCCACACTGGACGGTTTACAAGTTTATTGACGAAGTGAGAAAACTTTTCAATGCGTCTTTTGTCTTTGATGAAGTTGAGAAGTCGGTGGATATCATCAGCACAAACGAACTGTACAACAATGCTGTGGCAGAATATGAAGCCGTGGACGAGTATTCTTGTGAATACGATGAGGACGGGTTGTCGAATATTGCCACATCCAATGTTGAATACAATCTGGTGGAGTCAGAAAACAGAAACAGTATTGAATGTATTCCGCAGTCTGTTTTGAAGAAATTCCCGCTGAAGCAGCTTGATGATTCAGTGAATCTCCTTGATTACGTTGAGTCGCTTTCTAAAAAGGAAAGACAGACAACGATTTTCAAGCAGCATGGGACATATTATATATATGCAACGACTGATGACGGTTCGGGGAAAGAATATGAAACTCTGAATACATGCGGTTTCTTCAATCCCCTAATCAGGGATATTGACAGTGAGGATAATGTCAGTCTTAATATCTCGCCTGTAGCTTGTGCCATGCTGCATCCCAAAGCAGATCCAAGCAAGACAATGAGGTATAGCTCAAGGAACATGGCGGCATACTTTGCTTATGTTCCGTCTTTATCCAACGAGAAAGAGACTGCCTATGACGATATGGAGCAGGATGAGAATGGGGAATACTATATAACGGTGCAAGATGCTATCGATGGCGTGGAAGACGAAACCGAAGACCAGAGCGAGGATGATGTTATGCAGGTGTTCTTTCAAGGTCTTGAAGTTTCAAACATTCTAATGGGCGAACTTTCAAGCTTTGATTATGCCAATGTATACGAAAATGAAATTACTGCAGGAAGATACCCCGTAGTATGCACCGATGCAAGGGCAAATCCATATATTTCCGCTTTTGACGAGGGTAACGTAACTCTGAGCCTGGAAAAGTCCGGTTTCTTCTCTGCATCCAGCATTATCGACAGGAACAATCTGCTTTGCATAAAGTTCATATCGGACGACATCCCCGACCCGTCGAAGATTTATGTTTTCCACAATAAACGCTTTGTCTGCCAGAAGATAGAGATGCAGGTGGGCACGGAAGGCATAGAACGACTAAAGACTGGTTATTTTTACGAAATACTTTGATGCCATATACTTTTTTTGTGTTATTAGATTTTGTTTAAGTTAGATGAGGGGAACGGTGAGTGATCATAGTTCCCCTTTATAGTGTTTGGTCTCCTCGTGGATGAGCTTCGGACGCTTCAGATATTTGTTCGTTACCGATATGTCGCTGTGGCGTGCCTGGTCTCTTGCCACCACAATCCCTTCGGCATTGGCAAGATCTCTGATTCCGGAGTCCTTCAGACTGTAGAACTGGTAACTCTGTGGAAAGCCTAAGGCATCCCTCATTTTCTTCCACTCCAGTCTGAAGCGGTTCACGTATACCTGTTCCTCTCCTGGAGTCATGTCCTTGCCGAACAGATATTCGTGCGAAGGATGGTCAAACACATGCTGCTCGATCATCTCCTTCAGTACGCAGTCGTTTAGGGCTACCGTCTGACCTTTTCTGTTTTTCGACACTTCCGGACAGACGTATACCGACTGCTCCGATATACTTATGTCGCCTATCTTGATATACCGCAGTTCATCGGGACGAATCAGCGTGTAGTATTCCATCAGACAGGCAAGGTAAAACGGAGGGTTGTATTTCGACGCCCATGCCTTTACCTTCCTGAGGTCGGCGGCAGACAGCTGGTCGCGGAATTTTTCCGATTCCTTCATCATGTGTACCTGTTCCACCGGATTTGTGTCCAGATATTGTCTGTCTTTGAGCCATGTGGCAAAGGTGGAGAGCCATGTGCGGTAATTGTTACGTGTCTTCGCCGAAACATCTTTGTCGAGAATGAGATAATCAAGAAAATCCACAACGAAAATCCTGTCGAATTGGTAAATATATGTTATCCGTGTCCCGCTTTCCGACAGAAAAATCTTCAGCTGATTCAGTCGGCTACGGTAGTCTATTGCCGTCTTTGTCTTCAGGATAGTCTTCTTCTCGGCAATGTCAATATACTCCTCGTAATGAGCTATAACGACATCAAACTTTGTGTACTGACGTGTCTTCTTTGCCTTTGCCCACGGGTTCCAGCCGGCCTTCAACTTCTCAAACAGGTTGTGCATGAGGATGAACGCCATCTCTTCGCGAAGCTTGTGTGTGCGGTATCTGTCGAGCATGTATTTCTTTCTGCGCATGCCGTCAATTGACGGGTCGTAGGCGAAGAAATCAACATACCATTTCTTGCCCTTGTGGAGTTTTGGAAGGGTGAACTCTACTATTACTTTAGTAGTAAGGAAATCTTTTTCTGAAATGTACATTTTTTTACATTGTTCGGGCTCTGCCAACCAATGCAACTGTATTCATACTATAAAAACGTGTCCCGTTTCTGTCCCAGTCATATTACGGGAAATGCTCGGAAACCTTATAAACAAAGGACTTCCGAGCATTGTAGTTGCGGAGGCAGGACTCGAACATGCGACCTCCAGGTTATGAGCCTGGCGAGCTACCAACTGCTCCACTCCG
>CAKQDG010000008.1 GCA_934219025.1 uncultured Prevotella sp.
GCAGACTGCTTGTTTGTGTCGTGCATCCATCCGCCTTGACCAAACAAGTCTCCCAAAGGATAATCGAAATCATCCTGAAAACCAAACTTCGTCTGTGCCTCCATCCCTATCGGAACGGCAAGCAAAGCCACGAGCAGCATAATAGCCCATGTCACTAAAGATTTAGAAGAATTGTGCTTTTTCATCATCTGATAATTTTTTAATATTGATTGGTATTCTTGCATAGTTTCAAATAAGATAAGCGGCACCTCGGGATGAAAAATGAATGAATTCAGAATTTCAATTCTTATCCTACTCTCGATTTTGATATAATCCTTGCAAATATACAATATTTTCATATAAACAACGACTTTTTGTGTATTGAAATTATTTATCTGGTTATTTTTTGTATCTATAATGCTTTCAAAATTCGAAGCAATAATATATTCAAGTTCCTCTAAGTTTGCAGATGCGGGGAAAACAGACCATTTTGTAAACCTGGACTGTTAATGAATAAAAAAAGGCTCTTCCGGAAATGGAGTGATAATATTTATTATCGGAAGAAATCTTCTTGCCAACTTTTTAGACGAAAACATACAAAACCCCCGATGCCGTTTTGCAAGCCTTCGGCTTACCTGTGTTGTGCCGGATGTGTCCTTTAGAGAGCAAGCTCTCTGTCGTCCACATCTGTCACAACACAAAGAGCCACTTCGTGTCTCCCTGCAAAACGACATCGGGCGATAAACATAAAAAACACAGGAAATCAAAACCTTGTGGTATATAAATAAAACAGTGTGTGAAAATACTGCAATACTTGTCTGTTACAAGTCAGACAAGACTCGCCGACATTCTGTTTTACAGGTCGAAAATGGTTTCCTTTGTTTTTTATGTTTATCGCCCTCTGACAAGTAAAATGCCAAAGGCATTACCGGTGTATTGACGGATTTCCGAGAGAGAACTTGTTCTCGTAAGGAAATACGATAATACACCGGTAAGCCCGAGGAACGAGGGCTTTACTTGTCTGAGGGTGTTTTATTGGTTTTCGTCTAAAAAACATTTGCCACTTCCGATAATAAATACTATCACTCCAAATATCGGATGAGCAAAAAAAAATCAAGTTTCTTTTGTAGCAAATTGTCTATTGGCTTCGTTTTATATGTAGAAAACATCAAATGAATCAAACAACTAAAAAAATACAGAATTATGGAAGCAATCATTACAGCAGCTACAGTTCTCGCATCTTACCTTAACGTAGCAACTGCTAACCAGAGCGGTTATGTATATAACGCATCTTTTGAAGACAACGACGTGGCACGTATCGAGGTTATGAACAACACCGGCGGCGTTCTTACCAACAAGCTGCAACAGCGCTTCACATACGACAACCGCGGCAGACTCACATCTAAAGAAACTCTACGATGGAATACCGAAACGGGAGAATTCCAACCGTCGGAACTATATACATACTCTTATAACAACTACGGATACAGCATGTCGATGAGACGCTGGGACAAGAAGTCTTCTGTCTACGCTCCATCCGGCGACATGACGGTTTATCACATGGTGGGCGACAAGGTGATGGCGGTTGACACCTACAAACGAAGCAGTCAGCATGCTCCGTTTGAACTTATTTCCGGCATCCTGGTGATGAATCCCGACAACAGTTTTGCCAAGATGTAAAAACTGAAATCCGACTTTTAGAACACTTTTCCGCAAAGCTCCGAAATGCCATATATTTTGGACGAGCATAGCTTTTCGGGGAGCAAAGCATTGCTTCTCTCCCGAAAAAGCATTGCTTCTCCCCAAAAGAAGCATTGTTCAGCTCTTAAACAGTCTGTTTTCTTTACAAAACGAAGTAAAAAAGTGTTCTAAACTTCTTATTTTTATATAAAGAGTTGGCCTTCAACCATTTATCTTCCATTCACGTGCACTTTTGTGTATAATCACAAAACATTGGAAAAGAAAATCAGAAAATTGAAAAAAAACAAATCCCCGGTTCTTCCGCCATAACGGATGAGCCAGGGATCTTCTTTTTAATATGTGTGTTTTTAAGAGTAGTCTGAAAGTCCCGGAAAGGACCTCCCGAATGGAGGATTCTTGTCGCAGTTGCGTTTAGAAGTCAATGTCGATTCCTACACCGAGCACATCATTGTTACGGGTGTAGTCGGCAGTATACGCCAATCCTGTTGTGGCATTAGCCTCCGAAGTTTTCTTGTGCTTGTAGAAGGTGTGGAAATAAGCAACATTGAGTGCCACCTTGCGCGACAGGTTCACCTTGCCACCGAAGCCCAGAGAGTTTGAACTTACGACAAACGACTTGTCGTCCATCGACTCGTCAGAAAGTCCGTAGTTGGTGCTCTGCCATCCGGCACTGACGGTAACCGCCTTGTTGATGTCGTATTCCACACCGGCATTATACTCAAGCGTTCCGCGGTTGAGCTTCTTGTGGCGGTCCACACGCTTCTGCGTTTCGCCGTCGGCAAGAGTATAGTTGTAGCCCGAAGTTGCCTCCTTGTCGTCAAACCAGTGGAATCCCACGTTGATGCGGAGGGCATCTACAGGACTGTAGCCCACGCCGAGAGTCAAGAGTGCAGGAATGTCACCCGGATCCTTATAGTTCTGGTCTGGGTCGTATTCGGCGATGAGCTCGTTGATATTCTCCTTGGCAGAGTTGATTGCCGGAGCCACCTGCTGCAACACCTGTGCCGGAACGCCGGCAGCCACGAGGTTTGTACCGATATTGTTCAGTTTGCTCACGGGAGTGATTACAGTGCCCTGGTTTTTCAAGCACATATGTGTCTTGAACTCATACTTTGCCGAGAAGTTCCAGCGCCCGGTCTTGTAGTCGATGCCGAGTATCGGGGTAAAGCCGTAGCCCGTCTGGTCGGTATTCAGCTCAATGTCGGAGCTTTGAGGATCGTTGGGGTCCACGATAGACGAGAGCGGAAGCTTTGCACCGCCTTTGCCAACGAACGAGATATTCTTGACATATCCATAATAGTTGCAGGTGGCATAGATGCCGCGCACTCCGGCATAAACCGAGAGGTTGTCGTTGATGCGGTATGCAGCACCGAGAGACAAGCCATAGTAATACTGGCGACCGCGCATGTAGCTGTCGTAAGTATAACCATAACCGCCAATCTGGCGATACACGGGATTTGCATTCGGATTTGCCGCATTAGGGTTGGTTATATCAGGGTTGGTGGGCAGCAGTCCCTGGAGATACGGAGCGAGCGTGTTGCCCAGCAGTCCGATGTTTGCCACTACCTCCTCAAACGAACCGAGTCCGTTGTCAAACTTGCATTTTCCGCCTCCGCCGGCAAGGGCAAAGTTACCCTGAAACGACCAGCGATTTTTGTTGTAGGCATACTGAAATGAAGGGATTACGGGAGCAAACGCCTCTCCCTTGATTTTTCTGTTGGCAGAAGGGTTGTTGGCATTATATGCAAAAAGCGGATATGTGTTCTCTATCGTACGAGTCTGCCATGCTGTCTGAAAGTTGATGCTCAAGTGATGACCATCCTTCATAAAAGCCACTCCGGCAGGATTGTAGTAAACACCGTCGATGCCGATAGAAGCCTCACGGCTCATCATTCGGTTGAAGGCGATGTGCTGATTGGTGTTAGTGAGCAGACCGCCCGCATTGGCAGTCAGAGCTGTTGTTGCCAGCGCAGCCGACAAACAAACATTTTTTAATTTAATCATCTTATTCAAAATACTTTTTAAAACAAATTGGCTGCAAAGGTATCTTATTTGTTCTAAATTTCCGCAAGAACATATTTCCGTTTAACATTGCTTAACCACAAATGATGGTATTATTGCGCAAAATCAAAGGTTTGTGCAATAAAAGGCACAAACTTTTTTACTAATTATAGGACAACTCGGACGGCTCGGACATCTCCGAGCCGTCCGAGAAGTCCGAGAAGTCCGAGCCGTCCGAGAAGTCCGAGAAGTCCGAGAAGTCCGAGAAGTCCGAGAAGTCCAAGCCGTCCGAGAGAGAAAAAAAAACTACTTCTTCAACTCCGGATAACTCACCCTCGTGTGATAAATAGACTTCAGTCTATCAATAAGCACCTGTTTAGCCACGGCAACATCACGGAACGTGATTGGGCAATATTCATAAAAGCCATCCTTCATCTGTCCGCCGATAATTTTGTTCACAAGCTCTCCGATACTGTTCTCGGTGTATTCCGGCAGCGAGCGTGCAGCAGCCTCAACAGAATCAGCCATCATAAGGATAGCCTGCTCCCTGGTAAACGGGTTCGGCCCGGGATAAGTAAACAGAGAGTCGTCTACGGGCTCCTCCGGATGCTCGTTCTTATATGATATATAAAAGTATTTGGTCATGCCCGTGCCGTGATGTGTGCTGATAAAATCTTTTATTACACTGGGCAGATTATACTTGTCGGCAAGTTTCAATCCCTCGGTAACATGGTTTATCACAATGTGGGCCGCGTCTACACGCGACATCTTTTCAAGCGGATTCACACCATTCTGGTTTTCGGTAAAAAATGCCGGGTCTTGCATCTTGCCTATGTCGTGATACAGGGCTCCTGTTCTGACGAGCTGAGCCTTGGCACCGATTTTCTCGGCTATTGCCGAAGCCAAGTTGCTCACCATAATGGAATGTTGGAATGTGCCAGGGGCAACTTCGCTAAGCCTGCGCAACAGGTCCTTGCTCGTGTTCGAGAGTTCGATAAGCGTTACGTTGGAGATAAAGCCAAAGGTCTTCTCGATTATCAGCATCAGCGGATAGGCAAAAAGCAGCAGTATTCCGTTTATTATGAAATACTTGTACATGCTGTTGTCCACCGTAGAGAAGGTGTTGTCTGTCATAAGCTGCATAGCGAAATACACGGCACAACATGCCCCCGTAACAAGGAATGCCGTTTTGAACAACTGGGCGCGCTGCGACAATTCGCGCAAGGAATATATGGCAACGAGCCCTGCCACGAGCTGCACGATGATAAACTCATACTGGTATTTCACGGCAGCCGCACAAAGCATCACCATAACAACATGGGCAAGGAATGCCGTGCGCGAATCCATAAACACACGGATGAATATCGGGGCTATGGCAAACGGCAGCACATAAACGCTGAACACGTTGTGTTCTATCATCAGCGAAACGAGAATCGGGAATACCGTTATCATGGTGTAGAGCATGGCGATGCTGCGAGGCTTGCCGAAATAATCTTTGCGGAAGAGTCCGAGATACATGGTGAACAGCACGATAAACAGGGCAACGAAAATCACCTGTCCGGCTATGGTAGAAGGTATCGCCCTGGTTGATGCACTGCGCCGCTGCGTTTCCTTTTCAAAGGAACTGAGCACGCGATAGGTGTAGTCGTCTACGATCTCTCCACGGTCGATTATCTTCTGCCCCGACAACACCATTCCGCTGGCAAGCGGTATCTGTCCGAGCAGGTCGTTGCGTTCAGTCTCGCTTCTCTCCTTGTCGTACACGATATTTGGCTCGATATATTCATTCAGGTTGCAGCGCTGCAGCACTCCGCGATGGGCAGCAAGACGCTCGTCCTGGAATATCTGCTCGTATGCCCCCATCGTCGAAATGAAATTGTTCACCTTCACGGTTGTGGCGGTCTTTCCGTCCACAAGGCGTATCACCCTCGACGTGTCTTTTGCCATAGACGAGTATTCGGAAGTTCCTATTATACCCGTCTGATACAAATGGTGGAGCTTGTCGGCTACTACCGACGTGAAGCTTTTGGGCAATCCGGGTATGCCGCCCTGGAAATCATCGAAGAATCGCGTGAGCTGACGGTTTTCAGTTTCGGAATGATAATTATAGTATGGCTCGAAGTTGCGCACCATGCTGTCGCGCTCCTGTCTTATAGCCTCGTCGGTCTTGTATATCGGAAAATCGAATTTCGCTATCAGCGACCCGTACATCCACGGCTTGCCCACGTCGTAACGGAACTGCGGTCCGCTGTTGCGCGGGATAAAGCAAACGATAATGACTACAGATATAACGACGAGCGATATTCTGCTTAGTATCTTGCGCCAATGGTGTTTCTCTGATGTGATGAATCTATTCATAGTCGTATACTGAAAAGTGGTACTACTTTAGCCTGTATGCCTTGATATTTATACCTTTAAACTGGTTTACACTGCGAAAATACAAAAAATTATACAACAATTGATAAAAAAATTGTATTTTTGCACATCTTATTAGCCATATTACATATAAAAGGGGCAAAAGAGAAGAATTTAAAACAATTTATCTATTCATATAGAAATGTCAGAAAGAAAAGTAAGGGTGCGCTTTGCACCAAGCCCTACGGGGGCTCTGCACATCGGCGGTGTGCGCACAGCATTGTATAATTATCTGTTCGCCAAGCAACACGGCGGCGACATGGTTTTCCGCATCGAAGACACCGACTCCCACCGTTTCGTTCCCGGAGCTGAGGAGTATATCATCGAATCATTCAAGTGGCTCGGAATAAAATTCGACGAGGGTGTGAGCTTCGGCGGCGAATACGGTCCTTACCGCCAGAGCGAGCGTCGCGAGATATACAAGAAATACGTTAAGCAGCTGCTCGACGCAGGAAAAGCATACATTGCGTTCGACACACCAGAGGAACTTGAGGCCAAGCGACAGGAGATAAAGAATTTCCAGTATGATGCCCACACACGCATGCAGATGCGCAACTCTCTGGCTATGCCGAAGGAAGAGGTGGACGCGCTTATTGCCGACGGAAAGCAGTATGTGGTGCGCTTCCTCATCCAGCCGGGCGAAGAGATTCACGTGAACGACATGATTCGCGGCGACGTGGTGATAAAGAGCGACATCCTCGACGACAAGGTGCTCTACAAGAGTGCCGACGAACTGCCCACCTACCACCTGGCAAACATCGTGGACGACCACCTTATGGAGATAACCCACGTGATCCGTGGCGAGGAGTGGCTGCCAAGCGCACCGCTCCACGTATTGCTCTACAGAGCTTTCGGCTGGGAAGACACCATGCCGCGCTTTGCCCACCTGCCGCTGCTGCTCAAGCCAGACGGAAAGGGAAAACTGAGCAAGCGCGACGGCGACCGACTGGGATTCCCGGTGTTCCCGCTTGAATGGCACGACCCGAAGACGGGCGACGTGAGCACGGGCTTCCGCGAGAGCGGATACTTCCCAGAGGCTGTGATCAACTTCCTCGCCCTGCTGGGATGGAACCCGGGCACGGAGCAGGAAATGTTCTCGCTCGACGAACTTGTAAAGGCTTTCGACATATCAAAGTGCAGCAAGGCTGGCGCACGCTTCGACTATCAGAAAGGCATCTGGTTCAACCACGAATATATCCTGCGCAAGAGCAACGAGGAGATTGCACAGCTCTTTGCCCCTATCGTGGCAAACAACGGCATCGACGAACCGATGGAACGCATCATCAAGGTGGTGTCGATGATGAAAGACCGCGTGAACTTCGTCAAGGAGCTATGGCCTCTGTGCTCGTTCTTCTTTATCGCACCCACGGAATATGATGAAAAGACCGTGCGCAAGCGCTGGAAGGAGAACTCTGCCGAGGTGATGACCGAACTGGCTTCTGTAATCGAGGGCATCGACGACTTCTCTATCGAAAACCAGGAGAAAGTTGTGATGGCTTGGGTGGAAAGCAAAGGCTACAAGCTCGGCGACGTGATGAACGCCTTCCGTCTGGCTCTTGTGGGCATCGGCAAAGGTCCGGGAATGTTTGACATAACAGAATTCCTGGGAAAAGACGAAACCCTGAAGAGACTGAGAAAAGCTATAGAAGTGCTGAAATAAAACATTATCCCTGTCCCACCCCATCACGCAAAGGGGCGGGCAGGGATTTATACATCCCACATTCCAGAGGGATTTTTTTGAACAAAGGAATAACCAATAAGGCAGGTCGTGTACAATATTATAATATACATATACCTTCTCGGCGTGGCAATCGCCAGCCGATGGAACGAGAAGATAAGGAAGATGTGGCGCGGTGAGAGGGAAGCCTTCAGCGTGCTGCGCGAGAACGTGGACAAAGAGGCAAGATACCTGTGGTTTCATGCGGCATCACTGGGCGAATTTGAGCAAGGAAGGCCGATAATGGAGCGTCTGCGCCGTAATCATCCAGAATATAAAATCCTTCTCACTTTCTTTTCTCCATCCGGATATGAAGTTAGGAAAAACTACGAAGGTGCCGACATAGTATGCTATTTGCCGCTCGACACTCCGCTCAACGTGAGGCGTTTCTTCAAATGCATCAAACCGGAAATGGCTTTCTTCATCAAATACGAATTCTGGTGGAACTACATGACCTATATGAAGCGGAACAACATCCCCGTATACAGCGTGAGCAGCATCTTCCGCCCGCAACAGGTGTTCTTCCGCTGGTATGGCCACAGCTACCGACGCGTGCTCAACTGCATAACAAAGTTTTTCGTGCAAAACGAGCGAAGCCGCGAACTGCTTGCCACACTGGGACTCGACAACGTGGAGATTACCGGCGACACCCGCTTCGACAGAGTGCTCGAGATAAAACAGGCTGCCACACAGAAGGCTGCCGACATGCCTATTGTGGATGCCTTTGCAAAAGGCTACAAGGTGTTTGTTGCCGGCAGTAGCTGGCCGCCAGACGAGGACATCTTCATAAAATATTTCAATGCCCACACAGACTGGCGCATTGTCATCGCCCCTCACGTAATTGGCGAGGACCACTTGCAGCAAATTCTCTCGAAACTGAACAGAACTGCCGTGAGATACACGAAGACCACACCCGAGGAGGCGGCAAAGGCAGACTGCCTGATTATCGACTGCTTCGGACTGCTGTCGAGCATCTACTCTTGCGCCAAGGTTACCTATGTGGGCGGCGGATTTGGTGTGGGCATACACAATGTGCTCGAGGCTGCCGTGTGGAACGTGCCCGTGGTGTTCGGACCCAACAACAAGCGCTTCCAGGAGGCACAGGAGTTGCTTGCCGCCAAGGGCGGAATGGAAATAAGCTGCTATGATGATTTTGAAAAGCTGATGAACCGCTTCGACAATGATGCAGGATATCTGAAGTCTTCGGCCGACGCCGCCGGCGAATACGTGAAAACAAAATCGGGAGCCGCCGACAAGGTGTTGCGTGGCGTAGGCATAAAATAAAATAAACTTTTTACAGGTGGGAAACTACTGAATTATGTAGTTTTCCACCTATTATTTTCTGTAGTTTTTAAGTTCTGCAAGCCTATTTGCAATCTTCAATTCAGAGTTTTTGGGATTTATTGGCTAACTTTACAAAGGAAAAACCAATTTTACTAACCCATAAACTTATAATTATGAAGAAAATCATTCCAGTTATTATGTTAGGCGGCATATTATCACTTGCTGCCTGCGGAAACAAAACTGCCAACAACGAAGCACAGAACGACACAACACAAATTGCCGACACTATTACTGCCGACACCACAGCAGCCAGTGCTATACAGGAAGAAGAACCACAAGATACAAAAGAAAACGTATCAGCTGCAAAGAGCATAGAGGCTGGCGGCACAACGATAACAGTGGGCGCTCCGCTTGCCGAAACGCTGAAAAAGGCCAAGGGCATAAGATTTGAATACAATGCCGACTTCGGTGTGGATGTGGTGATAGGAAACGTGATGATAAGGATTCCCGACGAAGATATAACCAAGGAGGGAGAGAACGTGGTGAATGCCATCCCGTCGGACATCGAGCCAAACTTGGATTTCAAGATTTCGTATATCAAGCCTTCGGCAAAGATAAAGGATTTTGAAAAGTGCGACTGATGTTGCCAATCTAACTAAATAAGAAAAAGAATGAGGATCACACATTTTATCACTGCCCTGGCTATGGCAACATTTGCCGCTAATCCCTCAACGGCAACGGCGGCTACAGGCATCAGCGCCGTGGAGGGCGACAAGATCACAGAGGGAATACCCGGAGTGCAGGCGAGTATAGAAAAATGCCAGATTTTCGGCGAGAACGTAAGGGTGGACTTGTTGTTCACCAACTTGGCATCGAAAGACATACACTTCGTGCTCTATGGCTCATGGTATAACATACCGCGCTACAAGGCAAAGTTTATCGACAAAGACGGCAACAGCTATCAGGGACAGATAAGCATAGGAGGACAGAACCCGACGCACAACGAACAGGAATACACCCTTCCCGCCGGATGCACGGTGAGGGGATATGCCATGATAGAAGACGTGCCGGAGACTGTGAAGTCGATGCAGCTCATCGACATAAGGGCATCTGAAGGCTTTATGCAGGAATACACCTACAAGCTTGACGTCCACGGTTTGATAGTGGACCCGCTACCTGGAAACGGACCAAACATCTACTGCAATCTGCCGTGGCTGGCTGTGGAAGACGCTAAATTCGTGAGAAAAGGCAAGGAGGTTATCGCTACGTTCACACTTAAAAACACCACAGACAGGGCTTTCCCCTGTACTCTCGACCAGATGGCGGGCTATCTCGACGTGGATGGCGAAGCTTATTCCGACATCTCGCTCTCGGTGAACAACACCTCGTATGACAGTGTGAAGAGATTCGAGCCTGGCGTTCCGGTGAAATGCGAACTCACCATCAGCAACGTTCCGCTCTCGGTAAAGAAAATCAGCAATCTGAACAATATCCTGACGCTTGGCGAATATAAATATCTCATCCAGATTCAGAATATGGACATAGTAACCGTTCCTACTCCTTCGGCTACAAAATCTTCTGCAAAAGGCACAACAACAAAAAGAACTGCCACGCAACGCAGAAGATAACCAACTTTAAGATATAAAAAATGTCCGGAACCGCTTGTAATAATGGCAGTTCCGGACATTATGCATTTTTTGCAAACTATGTTAATTTTCTGAGTTGCCGCTGATGCTCTGAGTTAAGATATCTCCACTCGTCTGTATAATATAAAGTCTTGAGGCAGTTTTCATATACGAATCAAGCAATCCCTGTATTTTGTCCTTTTCCACGCCATTTCCCTTTGTGGAAGAAATCTTGCCCACAAAGCTATTCTGCGAGCCGTCTGGCTGAAAGCTCAAAACGATGGCCTGTGCCGCATTGATTTTTTCAGCGGCAATCTCGGTGCCGTTTTTCAACACATACGATGCTTCACACATCACCACACCCGGTAGCGAGTTGATTTTCACCGGACGCTTGTAGAATTTCAGTCCATCTACCTGACTGATATACTCCTTGTAGGGAAGTGTGGCGGTAAATGCGCTTTTGTCCACTACGTCCTCCTCCGTCTTCTCGTTTCCATTCTCGTCGCGATAGGTGAACTTAAACTTGAACGACGCTATATCAAGCTCGTCGTCCGTTGTGCCGTAATACATATAGAACGTTCCCTTGCTGAAGCCACTCGGTGATGGCGGAGTGGGCGTGTCGTTGTCGCTGCTGCAAGATGAAATGATTCCTACTGTTGCGAATAAAGCAAATAGCACAGAAAACAAATTAATAAACTTCTTCATTTTGATTTTTTAAATTAATTATTGATGTTGATATATATTTGAATTTCGTTTTTTTCCGGCGCGATGCGGTCACATTGCCTACCGCTCGCTCTCGTAGTAATGGGCAAAGTTGTGGAACGGCTCCGTTACTATCTCCTCGGTAGAAGCCGAGAAAGTGTGGCCATAGGGGTCGCGGGCAAAAATCCTGATTTCGGAATCGTGGCGTTTGGGCTTGTAGAAATACAGGTGGTTCATCAGCAGATAACTGTTCTGCTTGCTGATAAAGCGGAAGCTCGTAGCCTCCTCGTATTTGTGGTGGTAGCCCGTGGCAAAGGCGTCTTGCCCCTTAGAACTGATGCGATGCATAGGGTATTGCTCGCCGTCTTCCTCGGCATACACATGCCAGCGCGAGTCGGCATTAAACACGTTTGCCACCACTATGCCCTCGCCCTGCGGCAGATTCCAGTCGGCGGCATACGACTCGCCGTTGAAGTCGGTGTCGGCACGAAACAGAGTCATCTGCCGGGATGCCTCCCAGAAGGTGCCCTTGTAGTAGGCGCTCAGTATCTGCGTGTTTTTGAACGAGTACACGTAATAGCCGTTTGGCGTGCCGCAGATGTTGATGTTCGACTGCCATATATTGCCGCATGCCGCAGCGTGGCAGTGCTCCATGATATGATGTCCCTCGAATTCTATCTCGTGGTTTATCGCAAAGTGGGTGTGTCCGCAAAACAGCTCGTAGCCTCCCTTGAACTCCAGGAGCATCTGCAGCAACGCAGCGAGCCGAGCCGAGGCATAGTGGCCATGTTCTGTCTCTATGGTGAGCGAATGGGCAAGATGGCTCGGACTATTGCCGAAGGTGAGCGGAATATGATAGCACAACACCACCTTCTTCTCCTTTGGAGTGAGGCTCAGGTCCTGGCGTAGCCACTCCATCTGGCTGTCGGTGAGTTCGCCGGGCGAATAGTATCCCCCCTGGCGCAAGAACTGCACATTGTTGAAACACACGTAGTGCTCGCCGCCGCGGTCGAACGAAAAATCCGTGGGTCCCCAGTTCTCCTCCCATTTGGCACGGTATTCAGCCTTGCCGTCCTGGTCGTGGTTTCCGATTACAGAGAATATTCTCATCTCCGACGAACCGAGCACCTCGCGTATCTGCCTTTCGAGCATCGGGTTGTAGCCGCCGTAATACTGCACGTCGTCGCCCATGCTCAGTCCGTATACCGGCATCCCCTTGGGAAGGGCACGTATGGTGCGGCGTATGTCAACCATCGTCTCGGTGGCAAAACGGTCCACGTCGCTCTGTTCCACGCGGTTGTCGTCGGGCGTGTTGTAATAGGGATTGAAGGCATTTGTCACCTGCGGGTCGCCAATCACAATCATCTTGTATTCCTTCTCCACACCGCCAGGCAGCCGGCGCAGCGTGAAGTCGTATCTCGTTTTCCCCTTCACTATGGGCTGATAGAAGCATGCGGTGCGGTCGGTGCCGGAGTGGGTGGGCACTTCGCAGTAGGCAGGTACGGTGTAGTAAACAAAGCGAGCCTTGGAGTCGTTGGGCAGCTTATACCTGCCCATGGAGTCGGTGAGCACACATTCCATACCATTGCTCACCACAACGCCCGCCATCGGCGCTCCGTCGAGTTCGCGCAGTGTGCCGCTGATGAACGGTTCCTGTTTTGGCTCTTCGGCTGCCTTTACAGGTTTCTTTTCCTCAGGTTTCACCATTTTCACGGTTTTCCTTATCGTCACCGTGCGTCGTTGCTTTGCCTGTTGCTGTTTGGGTGCATCGTTCCCCGTAATTCTCATCGCCACACCTATGGCGAGGGCGGTGCAAACCACAGCGAGCAGAATGCCCAGTATATATTTCCACTTCATTGTTTTTTCCTCTTCATGTGTTATACGTATGCAAAGTTAAGAAAAATCTCATACACCAATCCTTTTCAAATGCCTTTTTCTTGTTGATTCCGAAAAAGTTATTAATACTGAAGTTTCTGATTTAGTTCTTCCCCTCCCCCGCCTCCCCTTTGCAGGGCGCGGAGCAGTTACTCTTTCTACCAAAAACAGAGATATTTATTGATAAATTTAGTATTGATACAGATATAGTAATGAAAAATATGTAAGGTTATGGCAATTACCTTTAATTGCCATATTTTGGATAGGCAAAATAGAGCATCAAAACAAATTTTCAGATTTGAGATTTGAAAGGAAATCCGACTTTTTGAACACTTTTCTCAAACCGCCCGAATTTGTAAGCATTTCAGCTGAGCATAGCTTTTCGGGGAGCAAAGCATTGCTTCTCTCCCGAAAAAGCAATGCTTCTCTCCAAAAGGAGCATTGCTTGGCTCTCAATGCGTCTGTTTTTTTTACAAATCGAAGTCAAAAAGTGTTCTAAAGTTCTTATTTCTCATATAAGAGTCTGATAAAGAGACTTTTAGCCTTCGTCTGCCGTGCTGTTGCCTGTAATCATTTGAAATGGCAGGAGCAAACCAAAATACTGAACAGTTATGGTTCATCACTTAAATTTCCGGAAGGCTCAGATATAAATCAGAAAGTTCAGTTAATATAAAATAGAAGAGTTGGTTCCTTGCAAGTAAAAAATTATTTGAACAGCAAAATATTTATTGACATGAGCGCGATAAATAAGAATAAAAATTATTACATTTGCAAATTGTAAGAACATTATCCTTGTCTATCCAATATTAATCCAAAAACATTTCATGTATGAAACATTCTGCCTGCATTTCATTTATTCTTGTTGCATTTTCCTCGGAGGCTATATCACAAAACGCTGTAACATACGGATATGATGCATCCGGCAATAGGATTTCCCGTGTTTGCATGGCAGGCGCAAGTAAAACATCAAGAAGAAATGTCAGAAAGACATCGGATGTAACTATCCTGTTAAATGATTGCAACGCTTTGTTTTCATACGATGAAAAGACTGGGCAACTGACAGTCGTGAATCCTGCTTCTGACAGTGTGGAAATCTTTCTATACAACAATTCTGGAGCTCTTGTACTCAGAAAAGAGATTGTCGGCAGAAGAGAAACCATATCCATATCACACTTTCCTGCAGGTACTTATATTGCAAGTATCGGAAACGGCAAAGAGAACACGTATGTGAAATTTACAAAGAAATAGGGCACTATGGGTAGTAAGTTTTTCCGCATATTGAACACCTTTATATTTCTTGCCGTATCTTTTGCGGTGCAGGCAAGGGTTGTTTCTTGCTACTTTCCGGCAGACAGTACTGCAATAGGCAGTAATCCCCTGTCTGCCGGCAATTCTGACCGACCCACAGATCCCGACAAACCGTCTAATCCAGATCAGCCCACGCTTCCTGATTTCCCGCTATATCCCGACACACCCGCAACTCCGGCCATACCCGACTCTGTGGCAAAGGACTTGTGCTTGAACGATTTTCCTGATCCGGAATACAAAAGATACCCACTTCCACCTGATGTGGGGAGTGCATTGACTTATCCTGTAATGGGAATTCCCGTGAATGTTGAGGTTACTTCCACCGGTGCAGCAACGTTCTCAATACCCATAGATGTTCCGCCAGGAGTAGGTGCGGCTGTTCCGCAGTTGAGCGTGCTATACAATAGTATGTCTGGGAACGGAATCCTTGGAATGGGATGCGGAATACAGGGGTTCTCGTCCATAACTCGTACTGCGAAGGATATATATCACGACAAATGCGCAGACGGACTTGCATTCAGTGATATGGATGCGTTGCGTCTTGACGGAAAGAGGCTTGTCGTGAGGGACAACGGTGTATTTGTTCCGGAAGACAGTCCTTTCACTCAGGTAATTGTGCACGGTTCTGGCACAAACCGCTGGTTTGAGGTAAGGACTCCTGACGGCAGGAAAATATATTATGGCAGCACGGAGAATTCCCGGCAAACTATGTCTGCGAAGGGCGGAATAACTTTTGTAAATTCCTGGCAGATAAGTCGTGTGGAGGACAACAACGGGAATTTCATGACCTACAGCTATCTGCATGACAACAACATGGTTTATCCGCTTGCCATTTCTTACGGCGGCAACATTCATACCGGAGACGGTGCAGAAAACGCCGTAACGTTTTCATACAGGGAACGTGCAGACCAAGTCCCTTTCGTAGTCAATGGCATCTCCGGAAGGATGTCAAAGATTTTAAGTGGTATCAGTACCAAGACAGGCGATGCGAAATTCCGTGAAATAAGTTTTGTCTACAGATCCGACAATGGTTCCAACATTAGTCTGCTTTCTATGGTAAAGACAAGTATGTTTGATGGGAAATCCACAAGGCCGATAGAAATAGGATGGAAAGAAAATCCCGGTTTTTTGCCGGCTGCAAGGGTTATCGATACAGACAGCGATGTCTTGAAAAATATAGAAAAGAGCAATATTAGATTCCTTTCCGGCGATATAAACGGCGACGGCGTTTCTGATTTTCTGGAAATTGCAAATGTTTGTCTGAAATTTGGAACCAAGAAGACATACACAAGTTTTTGCATGCCATACGTTTCCAATGTAAACACAGACGGCAGTGTGTCGTACAAACATGAAAGTCACATCGACCTTGGAAGTACATTTTCCATGGATAAATGGAAACAGTACAAGGGCAATCCTTTCCTTTCAGACATCAACGGCGACGGGATTCAGGACTTTGTAGTGCCGTATTACGACAATTTGTCAAAAGACAAAGTGGTGGCACTGAATATATATTGGGGAGGGAAAAACGGAATCTCCGCATCCGACGCATCCGGTGTTGCCGTAAAGCTTATCAACACGGATGACCTTCCGCTTTATACAAGTGCGGATTTCAATAATGACGGGCATAACGAGATTCTACTCGTTGAACCATATCAGGGGAATATAGGCATGAATGTTTGCCAGATTGTACCGTATGCAAAAAATGGAGAAAGCTTTTCTACACAGAAATTCAACATCGTGTTCAATTTCACCCCCAGACAATTGTTTTCTGCTGACTTCAACGGCGACGGCCTTGTCGATTTCATGCTTGTTCACGATGGTGGATGCTACGCATACCTGAATAAGGGCGGCGGCACTTCATATACAGGATTTATGACACCGGTTGCAGATGTAAACGTGAAATCGTCCGACCTTATAGACATGGGCGATTTCAACGGCGACGGGATTCCCGACTTCGTGATGTTTTCCGACGGCAAGCTGACAATAGCTACTGGAAACGGCGACGGCCACTTTACAAAAAGCCAGGCACAGACAATAAAGGGCTTGGACAAGAGTGGTTTCAGTACAGATTATTCACAGACTATAGTCTATGATTTTGACAATGACGGAAAGAGCGACCTTATGCTTGCAAAGGCAGACAAAAGCAAAGGAAATACATTCTGGCTCCGCTCTGCAGGCTCGTCGTTCGAATTGAAAAGGAAAGCATCATCAACGCGCAGAAGCGACTCTGCCTACGGATACTTCGCCCTCGGCGACTTCAATGGTGACGGATACCCGGAGGTAATGAATTACGGCAGCGATGTGTGGAACGGTACGGATGACGGAGCTTCGCTTTTATTCCGTACATATCCAAACAATGTAACTCCTTCAACAGGCAAGGTCTGCCACGTGAAGGACGCTTACAGCAACACGGCATCGTTCACATACAAGTCTCTTGCCACAGGCGGACTGTATACCAAGGCAACAGATGCAAAGTTCCCCGTTGTGGACTGCATGATACCGCTGCATGCCGTATCCACACTGACAAGAAGCAATGGGGCTGCCGGTTCAAACGCTACAGAGTTCCGGTATTATGGCCTCAAGACACACGTGCAGGGCAGGGGAATTTTGGGGATGAGCGGATTCTCGTCAAGCAACTGTATTCTCGGGACATCGCAGTGTACGGAAGTAACGGTATGGAACGGAAAATTCTTTGCTGCACAGAATACAAAGACAACAAGAACTGCCGGTGATGCCGTGGAAATGACAGAAACTACAGCCGAATTTGCAGACAAGGGAAACACGGCATTCTTCGCTTATCCAAAATATGTCAAGGCAACGGATGCAGACGGAAATATTACGGAGAGCACACTGACTTTCGATGCCGAACACGGATACAAGACGGAGAGCAGAATGTCATACGATGATGGAGCATACACGGCAACGGAATACGGAGAATATATCAACAAAAACGGTATATGGCTGGCACAAAGCATAAAGGAAAACAAAAAGCATCCAGATGACAACTCGGTATACATTGACGAATCAAGAATAACATACGACGATATCGGAAATGTACATACGACAACTGCACATGCCGGTACTCCCAAGGAAATCTCCACAATATATTTGCAACGCGATTCCTACGGCAACGTCGTTTCTTCCACTACCGAAGGTGAGGGAACAAGCGGAATAAAGAACTATACTGACTACGATTCATCAGGACGGTTCCCTGTCAAGAGATATACAGTTCCGGAAACAACGACGGTTTCATACAAATACAATATTTTCGGTAACCTGTTGTCAGAAACCGACGAAACCATTCCTGACAAAAAACTGACTACAGAACACGGTTATGACAGTTGGGGAAGGGAAACACGCACCACATTTCCTTCTGGAGCATGTGTAAAGACATGGTGGGGATGGGGTACGGATTCTTCAAAGAGATACTACAGACTGACCTATTGTCTTGGTCAGCCATGGGAAAAAATATGGTATGACTCCTGCGGCCGTGAAGTACTGACAGAGCGTGTGGCCGACGGAGGTCTTCTTTCTAGCGTGGAAAGCACATTCGACAGCAAAGGACTTGCAACAGCCACAAAACAGATCAGAGGGAAACTCGTTCTGAAAACAACTAACGAATATGACAGTAGGGGAAGATTGGCTAAAACCATTTCGGACACCGGCAAGACCATTGTATATTCATACGGCAACCGTAGTGTCACGACAACGGAAAACAAACGCACGACGGTAAAGGAGTATGATGCCACGGGAAATATCCGCAAGATTACGGACCCTGTTACGGTAATGGAATACAGGTATTGGTCTAACGGCAAACCAAAAGAGGTTTCTTGCGGTGGCAATACGGTAAAGATGGAATATGACGAGGCCGGCAACCGCATTGTTCTTGATGACCCTGATGCCGGGAAAAACACATGCAGCTATGATGCCGAGGGAAAAATCCATTTTCAGACAGACGGGCGTGGCGTAACCAGGTCTTACCATTATGACGAGCTCGGCAGACTTGTCAGAAATACAGGCGCTTTGTCGGATATAACATACAAGTACGACAAGAGGAACAACGTGACAAGCGAGGAGCATAACGGCAACCGTATAACATCAACATTTGATGGATATGACCGCATAGCTGCACAATGCCGTGAATATGATGACGGCGAATGGCAGGCGCACAATTACAAGTACGACAAGTTCAACAATATTGTGAGGGAGACATGCCCCGACGGGATCATTGTAAACTATGTATATGATGAATACGGAAACAATACGGCATATATTGTAAATGGAGATACCGTATGGGCAGAGAAAACTGACGACGGACTGAAGGCAAGTGAATCTGTACTTGGAGGAAATCTTGTACATACAACAAACCTTGACACCTCTGGATTTCTCTCAGAACTTAGTCTTTCTGACAGTGCTGGAAAAGGAATCTGTGGCTTCAATTACAGATACGACGGGGCGACTGGCAATTTGACAAGACGGAGTTCCGCAGGAAGCAAAACTGCGGAATACTTTACTTACGACAAACTGGACAGGCTGACGACATATCAAACCGGCAAATTATCATTGGCCGACAATATTTTACCCTCACAGCCATACATTCCGCAGACAGCCATACAGACAGGCAGTGCCGGAATAATATCACCTGGCTCCGGATTGGACAACAGCAAATTCCAAGACCGGAACACTGCAAAATACACGTATTCCAATGACGGCAACATCCTGACATCACCCATTGCCGGGAAATATACATACTGCTGCGACAGACCTCATGCCGTGGAGAGCGTAAGCAATCCGAATGACAGCATTCCGCTTTTCCCGCAATATGTGTCATACAACAATATAGGGAAAGCCGATGAAATATCCGAGGAGAAAGAGGATGCAGAGTATATTCTTGAACTTTATTATGGGCCGGACAGTGAGCGGTGGACAACGATATTGACCAAAAGCGGGAACGCCATACGGACAATATACTTCGGAGACGGCTATGAAAAGGTGGTAGACGGCGAAGATGTGAAGGAGTTTACTTACCTTGGCAAAGGGTTGCTGTTTTTCCGTGAAAACGGGGGCGGCGGAAAAATGCTATACATGTTTACAGATGCACAGGGCAGCATCTGTGATATCCGCGACAAAGAGGGACGCTCTTTTTTTCAGGCTTCATACGACCCGTGGGGCAATGCGAGGGTAACGAAAAACGATATCGGTTTTATCAGAGGGTATACAGGGCATGAAATGCTGACAGACTTCTCTTTGATAAACATGAACGGAAGACTGTATGACCCGAAGCTCGGCAGATTCCTCAGTGCGGACAATTATGTGCAGATGCCGGACAACAGCCAGAACTTCAACCGCTATTCCTATTGTCTGAACAATCCGCTGAAATATACAGACCCGAGCGGGGAAGTATTCGTAATAGACGATTTACTTGTATTTTTAGCTGGTGGCACTTTTAATGTCATAGGAAATGCCGTATCTGGTGATATAAAGAGTTTCTGGCATGGCGCTGAACTCTTTGCCGTAGGCGGTGCTGCATCTTTGGCTACCGAATATGCCGGTCCAATGGTCGGTGCGGTTATAATCGGTGCCGGGAACAGTATTATAAATCAGGGAAACACTAACGGTTGGGGCAATATAAGTTGGTCAGAAGTAGGAACTTCAACAATAATGTCGTGCCTGACTTCTGCAGCTGGACAATACCTTACATCCGCCTATTCAAGTCTGATAGAAAACTATACAGGAGGAATCACGAATGACATTCTGAAAAAGACATTAAACCAGTCGATAGCAAATTCTCTTTCCGGATTTACTCTTGGTTCAGCCATGTCTCTGGCATCGGGAGCGAATTTGGACAAAGCCCTTGAATGTGGTTTGCATTCCGCTGCAGAAGGAGCTGTAATTGGAGCTGCCAGCGGGTATATGCAGGGACTTTATGAGCGTGATGTTAATACAACACGGCAAAATCTTGAAGTTCTGGACAAAGAGATAACGCCTGAACAAATTGTAAGCGATGTTCTTAATAATCCTCTGACACCTAAGGGGACAGGAACTAACAGCGTTTATTTGGGAACTGATGACGAACATATAGTTAGATATGTCGGAATAACACAACGTAGACCGCAGGAAAGATTTTCCGAGCATCTAAGATCGAAAAGTAATAGAAGTACACTTTATTACAATCGTATACTTGGTACAGGAAATCTTTCAAGGCAACAGGCTTTAATTATAGGACAAAAACTGGTAAATTATTTTATAATGAACAAGAATGGGGGAAACTTATATAATAAGATAAACCCGATAACGCCACGTAATTGGAATAAATATGGCATTAAATAAATTATAAGTATTATGGAAAAGAGAAAACGAATAGTAACTAAAATCGGAGACATTTTTAGTGTTGATTTAGATAGTAAGACAAAAAGGTTTTTTCAGTATGTTGCAATTGATGAATCTCAGTTAGGAGGTTCTGTTATAAGGGTTTTTAAACGAAAACACGATATAAATTCGGAACCGTCGTTCAAAGAAATTGTAAGCGATGATGTGGATTTCTATACACATACATCTTTGAAAATTGGTGTTTTGGAAGGATACTGGCAGAAAATAGGGCGTTGTATGGATATAGGAGATACAGAAAATATTTATTTTAGAACTGTAGGTGAATTGGATGCTTCCAAATTAAAAAAATCTCATCACTGGATCGTTTGGAAAGTTAATGGCGAATGGCAAGATATTGGTGAAATGAAGGAAATTTATAAAAATTATGATTTAGGTCCAATATTTCCAAGCATTTGGGTCTTGAATAAAATAAAGACAGGCCGCATGGGAATAAAGTTAGAAGAAATAGGATGATTTGGTAATCTCCGATTCATTATCTAAGTCTAAATAACTAAGAAACGGCCAGAGTTTCAACCGCGACTCGTATTGTCTGAGCAATCCGCTGAAATATACAGCCCCGAGTGGAGACGTATCCGGAATAGATGATTTACTTGTATTTTTAGCAGGTGACACTTTTAATGTCATAGGCAATGCCACATCTGGTGATATTGTGCTGTTGTGAGAGTTCAAGCATTACCCTCACCATCACCCTCACCCTGTAATATTCACATTATCAGTCTGTTGCTTTAAAGTGTGAGGGTGTGAGGGTAAAACATGAAAAAAAAATATTAATAAAATAAAGCCATATCTTTATTTCCCTTTCGTATATACGGGAAACAAAGATATGGCTTATTGAATAAGAAAAAAGTTTATTCTCTATTCCGTTACCCAAATTCCTTTATTGTGATTCTTTGCAGCTGAGCTTGGCAATGTTTCTCCGGCGCGATAG
Organism: uncultured Prevotella sp.; assembly: GCA_934219025.1. GTDB lineage: Bacteria > Bacteroidota > Bacteroidia > Bacteroidales > Bacteroidaceae > Prevotella. The sequence goes on from CAKQDG010000008.1 coordinate 21,926, forward strand.
TAGCCGAGGAGCTGCACATCCCAAACGAGCACGCTATAGCCCGGAATACTGTTGTAGGCGGCTGTGCCGTAACCCTGGGTCCATGGCACGTAGATGCGCCAACGGTCGCCGATGTGCATGCGCATGAGTGCGGTGGTGTATCCGTCTATCAGTCCGCTCACGGCCCACTTCTTTGCCACTGCGGTGTTCTTGTCAAACTTCAGGAAATCAGCCTCGAAGTTTGTTGCGGCATCGTCGCTCACTTTCAGTCCGCCTATGCCGTCCCAGCTCTTTTCTATTACGTTGCCGTTGGGATAGGTGGTAGAGGGGAGCAGCTTGCCAAAGTTGTACACCATCACGGAATCCGTGTAAAGCGGCCGGTCGGCAACCTCGCTGGGATCAGCCGGCTGGCAAGTGAGGTGGTTGTGTGGCTCGTGTTCGGAATCCGTCACATATTTGCATGTTCCGGTTTCCTCCCTATGAATCACGATATAGTCGGTGGGGTTGAGCTTTGCCACAGTGTCGTTGAGCGACCAGCAGCGTATGGTGTCCCACTCGCTTTTGTCGCCGTTTTGGGATATGTCGGCAATAGCCCAGCCAAAGATATTGTTGAAATATATGGCGTTGGTGTTCTGCCAGTCCGGATATTCCTCTACGTCGCTGTTTGTCTCGCTGCATGCCGTAAAGCCTGTCATTGCTGCCAGGAAAAGGATAAATGAGAAAAAGAAGTTTCTGTTCATTATTTCTGTTCAAAATATTGTTCAAGAGGGGCACACGCAGGCATTTCCTTGCCCGCTCCTGTTAGCCCCCTCCCGATGTGTGAGTGTGGTGTTTTACTGCAGTTTCTTGAGCAGACTTGCAATGCTCACCTTGTCTTCGATGATGCTGTTGAGCTGGTCGATGCTCACGCGCTCCTGTTCCATAGTGTCGCGGAAACGCAGAGTTACGCAGTTGTCTTTCAGCGAATCGTAGTCCACTGTTACACAGTATGGAGTTCCGATAGCATCCTGGCGGCGGTAGCGCTTTCCGATGGTGTCTTTCTCGTCATACTGGCAGTTGAAGTGGAACTTCAGGTCGTTGATTATCTCACGGGCTTTCTCTGGCAGACCGTCTTTCTTTACCAATGGCAATACGGCAAGTTTCACCGGTGCCAGGGCTGCAGGGAGCTTCAATACGGTGCGTGTTTCGCCGTTCTCCAGCTTCTCCTCCTCGAAAGAATGGCACATGATAGAGAGGAACATGCGGTCTACACCGATACTCGTTTCGATGTCATACGGAGTATAGCTCTCGTTGGTCTGCGGATCAAAGTATTTGATTGAGCGGCCTGAGAATTTCTCGTGCTGCTTCAAGTCGTAGTCCGTGCGGCTGTGGATGCCCTCAACCTCCTTGAATCCGAACGGCATCTTGAACTCGATGTCGGTAGCGGCATTGGCATAGAAGGCGAGCTTCTCGTGGTCGTGGAAACGATAGTTCTCCGGTCCGAAGCCCAGTGCCTGGTGCCATTTCATGCGGAACTGCTTCCATTTCTCAAACCATTCCTTCTCTGTGCCCGGCTTTACGAAGAACTGCATCTCCATCTGCTCAAACTCTCTCATACGGAAGATGAACTGACGGGCTACAATCTCGTTGCGGAATGCCTTTCCAATCTGTGCTATTCCGAACGGAATCTTCATGCGGCCAGTTTTCTGCACGTTCAGGTAGTTCACAAAGATACCCTGTGCGGTTTCCGGACGCAGGTAAATCTTGTTTGTAGCATCAGAGGTAGAACCCATCTCGGTAGAGAACATAAGGTTGAACTGGCGCACATCGGTCCAGTTTTTTGTTCCGCTGATCGGGTCTACGATTTCCTCGTCGATGATAATCTGCTTCAAGGCTTCAAGGTCTGGTCCCTGCATAGCCTCGGTGTAGCGTTCGTGGAGGGCGTCGCGCTTCTTCTGGTGTTCGATTACGCGAGGGTTGGTTTCGCGGAACTTAGCCTCATCGAAGCTCTCGCCGAAGCGCTTGCGTGCCTTGGCAATCTCCTTGTCTATCTTCTCTTCGTATTTTGCTATCTGGTCTTCGATGAGCACATCGGCGCGGTAACGCTTCTTTGAATCGCGGTTGTCGATGAGTGGGTCGTTGAATGCATCAACGTGGCCACTTGCCTTCCATATCGTAGGGTGCATGAAGATGGCTGAATCAATGCCCACGATGTTCTCGTGGAGCAACACCATGCTCTTCCACCAGTATTCCTTGATGTTGTTCTTCAGTTCAACGCCGTTCTGTCCGTAGTCGTAAACTGCTGCCAGTCCGTCGTAAATGTCGCTACTTGGAAATACGAATCCGTATTCCTTGCAATGTGAAACGATTTTCTTGAAAACGTCTTCTTGTGCCATGATTTTATCTTGTTTTGTTGTTGTCTTTTTATGTTTTGTTATTTCATATATGGCTATATGATTTGCAAAGTTACACTTTTTCCGTTATTTACAGCTTCATATCTTCGTTAAATCTTATGAAACGGAGGCTATTCTGATGTTAAATTGCGGGCAAACTCTATTATCGTGTCGATGCCTTGGGATATGTCGTCGGCTGAAAGCTGCACTTCGTAGTCGGGCGAGATGCCGAATTCGGTGCTGTTTTTGTCTTTGTCATACATCGGGCAGGCACTGAAACGTATGCTCCAGCCGTTGGGCAGTTCACTGCTGAAAGGCAATCCGGCTCCGCCTCCGGTTTTGTCGCCCACGGTTGTAACATTGGGACAGCATTTCATGTATTTCACAAATTCGTTTGCCGCACTGTAAACGGAGCGGTTTGTCAGCACAACTGCCTTTTTCTGCCATCTTATGCCGCTCGATGGCTTGAGGCACTGTTCTTTCATTGATGAGAAGTCGGAATGGCCGGTACCGGTCTTATGCCGGATATAACCCACGGTGATTTCCTTGTTGGTAAAGCGTGCAGCAAACTTTTCAGCAGACGTCAGCTGTCCGCCGCCGTTGTTGCGCACGTCTATAATCAATGCCCGGCAGGGGGCAAGATAGAGCAGCACTTCGTCAAGATTACCGTCGCCGATGGCACTTTCAAAACTCTCGCAGCGGATGTAGCCGATGTTGTCGTCGAGCTTGCGGTATTTCAGTCCGCTGGCAATCTTATAATCCGTGCCAAGGTATTTGCGTTGCAGCGTGTCGCTGAAATTCTTCGGGTATCCTTCTTGCCAGCTCCAGTAGCGTGTATAGTCGAAGCTGGCATACATATTTACGTGTCCGTCGCGCAGTTCGCCGAGCATATTGCCGAGCACTTCAAACAGTTGAGCTTGGCTCATCTCATTGTCTATCTGCGGGGAGTATCTGGAATACACCTCGTTCCAGTCGAGTCCGTATTCTCCTTTCTTATAGTCAAAAAAACAATATCGCTGGTCGATGATTTTCCACAAGGCCTCAAAATTCCCCCTCGACGTGTTGTCAAGTTCGTCTTCGTCAATGCATGCCGATAATGTTGCACTGAATAGAACTGCAAGCAACAACGACAGGATATTGGTTGTCATGAGACTTGCAACGTGAACGAGGCTCTTTTTTATGGCATTTGTGTTTCCTTTGCTAAATGTTTTCATGGCTGCATCTTTATGAGTTTAAACCGCCTGGTTATTCCGATCAGAAACATGTTGGAATAGTTGTGGCGTTTCAGATTGTTTACTTCCGACTGGCGCCAGTCGCCCATATATCCTATGCGTATCGTTGTTTTCTTCACGGTAAAGTCGAGTGTGAAGGCATGGCGCATGGACGGTGTGCTGACGAATGTGGTGGGCACGATATTGTGGTCGTAGTCGCCCTCGGAGAATATCTCATAATACGACTGACCGTAGTTGGGACTGAACATCAAGCCGCAGAGAGGCGCACTCGCCTCGTAGGTTGCAGCCATTGGCATCTTGCCCACATTGAAATGGTAGGTGGCGATGGCAACAGGTGCGATGTTGATATTAAAATTTGCCTGGGCCGGGTTGTTGCTGTTGCGGGTATTGTAAAGAAAGCCCAAACTGGTGTCGATAAGTCCTCCGGCTTTCAAGTCGAATCTGCCTCCAAGAAATTGCCAACCATATATCCAGCCATAGTTAAAATTGTAGGCTCCGGCTATTTCGCTGCTGTTGTCGGCTCTGTTTCTTGTATTGGCAATGTTTCCCTGGTGCACGATTAGGCGCGACCAGTGTTTGTTTTCCCTTTCTCTTATAGTGTGGGATATATACCGCAGTTCTGTGCCGGAGTATTTCTCTTGCGAGAGATAAGTGTCGAGGATATTAACTCCGCCGACACCTATCATGCGTGTATTGTTTATTATCTTGTCTTGGGCACGGCAATGGCTGGCTGTTACGCAGAATGTCAGTAACAGGAGTAAGAAAAAAGCATTTCTCTTTACAACTTTTTCTTTTGTCGTTTTTTTTGTCGTGCCCATAGATAACATTTTTTTATTTGTCATCATCAAAGAGGCTTAGCTGTCCTGTTATCTCGTCGATGATTTGCTGCTGACTCTTTCCGGCATCCGGGTCGAGGTTTTCGGCAGGTTCAGATTGGCTGGCTGTCTCTGACGTGGTTGCGGAATCTGCTGAATCCGGATTTTCAGGTTGTTCCTGCAAGTCTTCAGTTTCTTCGTTTTCAAGCGGCTCCAGTTCTTCCAACTTGTCAAGCTGGAAGGTGGTGAGCCTCTTGCCTCTTGCCTTGTATCCTTTTACGAGGGCAAATTCGTTTACATCAAGCTCTTGCGTGCCACGGAAGCTGTCGAGTCCGCCAAAAGTAAGCAACAGGCGCGGCGATTTTGCATCGGTGAGAAGCAACAGTTCGTTTTTGGGATTTTCTCCGATATAGCTCTGTTTCTTCTTCGTCATCTCAAAGATGAAGCGCTTGATGTAAGGCGTGCCGTTTTGGTCGGCATCACGCACCACGGCACACCAGATCTTGTGTGGAAGGAACTTCTCGATTCGCATGATGTTGTCTTCGTAGTGGTTGTTCACGTCGAAGTTCGTCATATAATACTCTCCCGTGGTGAGCACTACAAGGATGCTGTCGCCCTCATTGAATTCGCCGAGCAATTCTCCGTGTTCGTCGTAGTTCAAGCGGTTTACGTCTGGGTCAAACCATACCTTTCTTCCGCCGAGTGTGCTGTGGCCATGGCTCTTTAGCGATATGCGGTGGATGGGGTATTTTGTCAAGATGTTTCCCATTGCAGTTCTGCCTTTTACAAGTATCTTTGAGAAGTCCTTGTCTATGAAGATGTTCTTCAGTTTTGGCGTAGGGTCGAGCGTTACCTTTATTATTTCGGCTTCACCGTTGGGGTTTGCCGTAAAGTAGTTCACTCTTGAGCCGGGCTTGCCTTGGGTGAGATTGTATTCGCGGTCGCGGGTAACTGACGTTACGTTAAATCTCTTCACATAATAGTAACCTTGCTTTCCGTCGCGGTAAACGGCATTGTAGATGGTGCGCTTGTCGTTTTTCTTGAACACGCCAACGTGGATGATGTTTTTGCCGACAAACAGTTTGTCGGCAACTTTCACCACTTTGTATTTTCCGTCTTTGTAGAAGATTATGATGTCGTCGATGTCGGAGCAGTTGCAAACGAATTCGTCTTTCTTAAGTCCTGTTCCGATGAATCCTTCCTGACGGTTGATATATAGTTTTTCGTTTGCTTCCACAACCTTGGTTGCTTCGATGGTATCGAAGTTTCTTATCTCTGTGAGGCGCGGATGGTTTTTGCCGTACTTTTCTTTGAGATAAATAAACCAGTTGGCTGTTACCTCTATCATATTGTTTAGGTCGCGGTCTATCTCGCTGATTTCTGCCTTTATCTTTGCCATCAGCTCGTCGGCCTTGTCTTTGTTGAATTTCAGGATGCGCTGCATCTTGATTTCCATAAGGCGGAGGATATCGTCTTTTGTTACTTCGCGAATCATCTTCGGATAGTATGGCGTCAGTCTTTCGTCGATGTGCTCGCAGGCGGCATCCATATTGGGGGCATTCTCGAATTGCTTGTCTTTGTATATTCTTTCCTCGATGAAGATTTTTTCGAGTGAGGCAAAGTGCAGCTGTTCGAGAAGTTCGGCTTTTCTGATTTCCAGCTCTTTTCTGATTAACGACTTTGTGCGTTCCACGGAGTGGCGCAACACATCGCTGACGGTGAGGAACTGCGGTTTGTCGTCTTCAATGACGCAGCAGTTTGGCGAGATGTTGAGCTCGCAGTCAGAAAAGGCATACAGGGCATCGAGTGTCTTGTCTGACGATACGCCAGGAGCCAGATGCACTTGGATTTCCACCTGTGCAGCAGTATTGTCGTCCACCTTCCTTGCCTTGATTTTTCCTTTCTCTATTGCTCTGAGGATGGATTCGATGAGTGTGGTGGTGGTTTTGCCGAAAGGTATTTCGCGGATTACGAGCGTTTTGCTGTCGAGCTTTTCTATTTTTGCCCTGACCTTGAGCTGTCCGCCACGCTGTCCGTCGTTGTATTTGCTTACGTCGATACTACCCCCTGTAGGAAAATCGGGATATAGTTTGAATTCCTCACCGTGGAGATATTTCACGGCAGCATCGCAGATGTCGTTGAAGTTGTGCGGCAGTATCTTCGACGATAGTCCCACGGCGATGCCTTCTGCTCCCTGTGCGAGGAGGAGCGGAAACTTTGCCGGAAGCGTGATTGGTTCCTTGTTGCGCCCGTCGTAGCTCAGCTGCCAGTCGGTGGTTTTAGGGTTGAACACCACGTCGAGGGCAAACTTTGAAAGTCTTGCCTCTATGTATCGTGGTGCTGCGGCGCGGTCGCCGGTAAGGATGTTTCCCCAGTTTCCCTGGCAGTCTATGAGCAGGTCTTTCTGACCGAGCTGCACGAGAGCGTCACCGATTGACGCGTCGCCGTGAGGGTGGAACTGCATGGTGTGTCCCACGATGTTTGCCACCTTGTTGTATCGTCCGTCGTCCATTCTTTTCATTGAATGGAGTATGCGGCGCTGCACGGGTTTCAGTCCGTCCTCGATATGAGGCACGGCTCGTTCAAGGATTACGTATGATGCGTAGTCCAGGAACCAGTTTTTGTACATTCCGCTGAGGTGGTGTACGGCAGAGGCGTCAAACCTGTTGGCAGGAACGTAGTCGGAGTGGAGTTCTGGCTGGTCGGGTTGGTCGGACAACTCGGACAACTCGGACGGCTCGGACTGGTCTGACTGGTCTGTTGTATCGATACTGTCGTTTTCCAAGATATCGTCGTCTTTAATATCGTCGCTCATATATTATTCGTTGTTTTTTTGTTTTACTTCTTCCACTCCCTTGTCATACAGGTCTTGTATCACAAGCCCGGCAATGGTGAATCCAAAGATTGCCGTAACATGTGCCACGGTTCCGTTTATCTGGGCTTTGGAACTGCACCATTCATGGTTTACCAGATTAGGATCTCCCGGACCGATTTTTGCTTTCGGACACATGCATTTTTCTGTACCGCATGTGGAGTTGTGACCGATGTTCTGTAGCAGTTCTTCGCTGTATACGCATTTGAATTTGTGGGCTGGCCTAATTTTCATCTTTCTGAATTTGCCTCTTAGTGCCCTTGCCAACGGACAGCCTTTTACTTTCCAGAATTCTGCCACTCCGATCTTTGATATGTCCATTTTCAATGCTGCTCCCATGGATGAAATGAATACGGCTTTTGTTTTACAAGCCTCAAGTATCAGGTGGGCTTTGTCTTTCAAACTGTCTATCGCGTCAATTATATAGTCGTAATTCTCCAGATGGAAGTCGGGAGCAGTGGCCTCGTCATAGATTTTCTGTTGGGCATCGATTTCTGCCTTTGGGTTTATTTCGAGCAGTCGTTCTTTGAGGACTTCTACTTTCACTCTGCCCACGGTTTTTGTTGTTGCCATCAACTGGCGGTTGATGTTTGTTATGCAAACGCGGTCGGAATCTACTATCGTAAGATGGCGTATGCCTGAGCGCACCAGGCTTTCGGCACACCAGCTGCCCACTCCGCCTACTCCGAAGATTATCACTTTGGCTTCGGCGGTTTTTTGCATTACGTGTTCTCCGACGAGGAGTTCCATTCTTTTGAATATTCCTTTTTCTATTGACATTTTTTCTTTTTTTTAAGGGGAGGGGACGGCTCGGACATCGCGGACGGCTCGGACAACTCGGACGGCTCGGAGTTCTCGGACATCGCGGAGTTCTCGGACGACGCGGCATTCCAGGATTATAAGAGGAGATCCTCTGGGATTATTTCTCTCAGGGGGGTCATAACAAAGTCTCTTTCCTTCATCAGCGGATGCGGTATTTTCAGGTCTGGCTCGTTGATTTGTTCGTTGCCGTAGAGCAGGATATCTATGTCGATAATCCTGTCGTGATATTTCCCGTTGCTGGATTTCTCGGTTCTTCCCATATTGCGTTCTATTTGCTGTGTGGCTTCGAGAAGTTGTCTGGGTCTAAGGCTGGTTTCCACGCACACGGCAGCGTTTATGAAATCGTTTGTCGAGTTGAATCCCCATGGTTTTGTGGCATAAAGAGCTGACTGGCGTTTTATGTTACCAATCAGCTCTCTGATCTTGCTTATAGCTTCGGTGATGTTGTGCTCCTTGTCACCGAGATTTGTCCCTAATGATAGGTATGCTTCCATTTATCAGTCGTTGAGTATCAGCATGGCATCGCCATAGCAGCCGAACTTGTAGTCGTATTTCACCGCCTTTTGATATGCTTCCATCACGAGGTCGTATCCTCCGAAGGCGCATGTTGCCATGAGCAACGGCGACATTGGCTGATAGAAGTTGGCAATCATCGTGTCGGCAAGTCCACATTCGTATGGCGGGAATATGAATTTGTTGGTCCATCCTTCGTATTCCTTTAGCATCTTGTCTGTGCCGATTGCAGTTTCTGTGGCTTTGAGCACGCTTGTACCGACGGCGCACACGTGTCTGCCTTCACGTTTTGTCTTGTTTACGATTTCGCAGGCTTCGCGGTTGATGAACATCTGTTCGGAGTCCATCTTGTGTTTTGTCAGGTCTTCCACCTCTATGCTGTGGAAATTGCCCAGGGCGCAGTGCAATGTTATGAATGCGAAGTTGATGCCTTTTATTTCCATTCTCTTCATCATTTCCCGGCTGAAGTGCAAGCCGGAGGCTGGTGCGGTTACCGCTCCCTCGTTTTTTGCGAAGATACACTGAAAACGTTCCATGTCTTCTTCTGTCGCGTTGCGCTTGTCTACGATATAGTGTGGCAGCGGTGCCGAGCCCAGGGCAAACAGGTCGCGTTTGAATTCGTCGTGTGGCGCATCATAGAGGAAGCGCAGAGTTCTTCCGCGGCTTGTGGTGTTGTCGATTACTTCGGCTACCATCGAACTGCTCTCGTCGAAGAACAGCTTGTTTCCTATTCTTATTTTGCGTGCCGGTTCTACGAGAACGTCCCACAGGCGCATTTCTTCGTTGAGTTCTCTCAATAGGAAGACTTCTATCTTTGCTTCTGTTTTTTCTTTTGTTCCGTAGAGTCTTGCCGGGAATACTTTTGTGTCGTTAAATATGAACGTATCATGCTCGTCGAAATAGTCGAGCACATTGCGGAAGTCCATGAACACGGGGTTTCCGTTTTCGTCTTTCAAGTCTTTGCCCTTTTCATCTTTTTTATACATGTCGATGGTTCCGGATTTGCGGTGCAACACCATCAGTTTGCATTCATCACGATGATATGAAGGCTCCAGAGCAATTTGTTCCTCTGGTAGTTTAAATTTGAATTGTGATAGTTTCATATTCTGTTTTTTTTGAATTCGGAATTGGAATAAGAGTGAATTTCTTATGGCTAATTCTTTAATTCGATTTCCTTTTTCTTTTGCTTTTCCACTGTCTTGGCTTTAGATGTCTTTGCCGGATGGCTGCATTCTTTCGTCGAGCCATTTCGGGAAGTCGTCGAGTGTAACGCAGTCTTCCACTTTTATATTGCCCACTCTCGTGCGGCGCAGGGCTGTTAGGAAGGCACCGCTGCCAAGAGCCTCACCGATGTCGCGTGCCAGGGCTCTGATGTATGTGCCTTTGCCGCATACCACTCTTATCGACAGTTGCATTTTCTCTCTGTCGAAGCCTGTCATCTCTATTTCGTCCACTTGCAGCGTCTTGGCTTTCAGCGGCACGTCTTTGCCTTTGCGCATCAGTTTATAGGCTCGGTCGCCGTTTATCTTGCATGCCGAATATGCTGGCGGCACTTGCTGTATCTCGCCCACGAATTTCGGCAGCGTTTCTTTTATCAGTTCTTCTGTGATATGCGAGGTGGGGTATGTGAAGTCCACTGTATGCTCCTTGTCAAAGCTTGGAGTCGTGGCTCCAAGCTGCAGCGTGGCAGTGTATTCCTTTGTGTGTCCCTGCAGTTCCTCAATGCGTTTTGTTGCCTTTCCGGTGCACAGTATGAGCACTCCTGTAGCCAGTGGGTCGAGTGTGCCTGCATGTCCGGTTTTAACTCTTTTCACTCCGATTTTCTTTGAAATGAGAAAGCGGATGTGTGCCAGTGCGCCGAAGCTCGACATGCGATATGGTTTGTCGATGCAGATTATCTCTCCTGCGTTGAAGTCCATCATCCTGTGTGGTTTATAGGAGTGAGAATATTATAGTGGCAGCTCCTGCAATGGCACAATATATGCCGAAGTAAACGAGCTTTCCTTTTTTCACGATGTTTATCATCCATTTGCAGGCGAGGCAACCGCTTACGAATGCTGCTACGAAGCCAACGATGAGTGGCAGTGCGTCGATATTGCCGAAGGCTTCTTCGCCTTTCGCGGCTTTCATCACATCGAGCAGAGCTTCGCCGAGAATTGGCGGGATTACCATGAGAAATGAGAACTGTGCCAGTTTTTCCTTTTTGTTTCCGAGCATAAGTCCTGTTGCTATTGTGCTGCCGGAGCGTGAGAGTCCCGGCAATACGGCAACGGCTTGTGCCAATCCTATTATGAAGGCGTCTGTGAGGCTGATCCTCTCCTTCTGCCTTGGTCTGGCATAATATGAGAATGTGAGGAGCAATGCCGTGACGATGAGCATACACCCCACTATGAGGAGTCCGGAACCGAACACTTCCTCTACTTTGTCTTTGAAGAATACTCCGACAATGCCTACCGGAATCATCGACACGATGATATTGAGGAAGTATTTCGTCTCTTCGTTCATTTGAAACCTGAACAGTCCCTTGAATATCCAGTCGATTTCTTTCCACAGGATTACGAGTGTGCTCAATACTGTTGCCACATGCACCATTATTGTGAATGCAAGGTTTTCCTCGCCGTTTATCCCGAAAAGAGCTGCGCCTATTGTCAGGTGGCCGCTGCTGCTCACCGGCAGATATTCGGTGAGTCCCTGAATGAGTCCGAGAACAAGAGCTTCAAACCAATTCATTCTTCGTTTCCTCCTTTCGGTTTTCTCATTATTCCGGCTATCAGCGAAACGAAGCCCACGAAGCATACCACCGGTGCCACTTTCACACGCATTGTGCTGAATATCTCCGGGTCGAAAGTGTGTTCATCAGAGTTTCCGCCGCTCATCAGTATGAATCCGATAATTACGATAGCCATGCTTACGGCTATCATGATAAAGTTAGTGCGGTCAAACGCAAAATTTCTTTTATCCATAAATAGTTATATTGTCTTTCGTTTATTGATTTCTGAATCTTTCAATTTCTGAATCTTTCAATTTCTGAATCTTTCAATTTTTAAATCTTATAAAGGTCTCCCGCCTTCATTCTGAGGAACTTGTTTACGGAGAGCCAAGAGCAAACCAGCGTGATAAGGATTCCGAACGCCAGCACGGCTCCTCCCGTTATTGCCATCACCTGCCAGGTCAATACCACCACCACGTCTGGTTCATAGCAATACAGGGCATACACCCCGCCGGCAAGCACTCCGTCGGCTATTACCGCAGCAAGGAGTCCCAGTCCCATGGCGTTTCTGACGAACGGTCCGCGGATGAATCCCCACGAAGCTCCCACGAGTTTCATCGTGTGTATCGTGAATCTCCGTGCATACATGCCCAGTCTCACGGTGTTGTTGATGAGCGAGAACGACACAAACGTGAGCAGCACGGCAAGAACGAGCAACACAAGGTTTATGCGCTGCAGATTGTTGTTCACACTGTTCATCAAATCCTGCGGGTAGGTGATGTCGGTAACTTTCTGGTTCTTTTTAAGCTCTCTCGTTATCCATTTCAGAGAGTCGGTATTGGCATATTGAGCCTTCAGCTGGATTTCCATCGAACCGACAAACGGGTTTGTTCCGATAAACTCGCTCGGATCGGTGCCCATGGCTTCTGTCTGTTCTTTAAGCACCTGCTCTTTGCTGATATATTCCACCTTATTAATATAAGGCAACTTCCACAGGTCTGCTTTTAGCGTTTTAGCCTCGGGGTTGCTCATGTCTTCGCTGAGCACCATTGTCACAGTGAGGTTCTCTTTTACGTATGCCGACAAGTTTTGTGCCGACAATACAGAGAACACCACCATTCCCAATAAAACAAGCACCATTGCCGTGCTTATACATAAGGTAATTGCCTGCAACCCATGTCGGTTGCCGGTCTTTCTGTGTTTCTTTGTCATTTTGCAAAATGGTTATAAAACCCGAATTTGCTGCAAAGATAATGCAAATCGAGAGCAAAACAAAATTTGCAAAGATAAGAATTGCAAATTTAAATTTATTTATTTTTTTTGCCGAGATGCAGCAACGTCAAAATCCGAAGAATTTTCAAGACAAATCCACATCGGGCAAATACCACCGATAAGAACCTTATATTCAGACAGATACGCAAAAATAAGAATTTTAGAACACTTTTTCCTGTTTTTTCATTTCAAAATAAACAACCAAGAAGGTCAAGCAACGCTCCTTTTCGGGCAAAGCAACGCTTTTCAAGGAGCAAAGCATTGCTTCTCTCCCCGAAAAGCATTGCTCGGCGGAAAATCCACATATTTGGCGGTTCAAAAACAAAGTGTTCTAAAAGTCGTTTTTTCCACTTCTTCACCATCTTGACACACGTGTCATTTGTGTATGTATTATGAACGGATGACACGTTAGCAGGAAAAGCCTTGTCGACACAATATTCCTTTTACGCAACTTGGGGTTCGTGAGGCTTCACTGCCAAATATCCAAAATATGACATTTAGAACATTTTTTGTATTCCCTAAATTTGTTTTATGTTAGTAAAATAGCTATATTTGCAAAATATTATCTATGATAAAATAAGAAATTTGGAAAACTTTTAAACTTATGTTACAAAAGGAACTCAACGTAAATATCGACTACTTGATAGACAACGGACTCGTGAATTATTCCGACGGGGATATGGTGATGCTCGACAGCTCAAAGCAGCCCCACATTGACATCACCGTGAAGCTCGAGATGATATCCATTATCTATGTAGAATCGGGATGGGTTCAGGTGGATTTGAACGGCACAACAATCAAGGCGTCCGTCGGAGACCTTATCGTTAGTCCGCCAAACTCTTTTGTAAACAACGCCAACAGTTCTGAAGAATACAGCGCCAAAGTTATAGGCCTTTCGTATAAGGCAATGCAGCGAAGCCTGCTTATGAGCAAGGATATATGGGGCATTCTCGCATATGTGTGGCGCAACCCCGTGATACATCTATCTTCTCAGAGCAGTGATCTGATACGTAAATATCATGCACTAATAAAATACAAAATAGAAAATCCCCACGGCTATTATCACAAAGAAATCATGCAGTCGCTTTTCCATTGCATCTTCTATGAAATCTCTGCCGTAATCGCTCCGCAGCTCGGAAACCTGCGGCATGACGGGCAATTCAGCCAGGGCGAACTGCTTTTCAAGCGCTTCGTTGAACTCCTCGCCTCTTACGACGGCTCTGACCGCTCCGTCAAGTCATACGCCGGGCAACTGTGTGTTACTCCTAAATATCTGTCTACGGTATGCAAGTCAGTAAGCGGCAAAACCGCACTGGAATGGATACACGACTATCTGGCAAACTCCATTACACACAAACTGAAATATACCGAAGGGTCGATAAAGGAAATTGCCGACGATCTGGGCTTCCCGAACATCTCTTTCTTCGGCAAATTCGTGAAAAGTCGTTTCGGTATGTCGCCAAAGGAATACAGGCAACATCTTCAGCAGACAGTAGCCGAGTAAAATTCTTTCATGATACGGCATGCTGAATTTTGTTTTCTTTGCATTACAAAAACACATTCCGAAACGTTATCATAAAAAAGACCTATACGCTTAACGCTTGAATTGAATATATGAAAAAAACTGTTCTTCTTTTTCTCCTTGTGTTCCTGATGGAAAATACAGGAGCGTTGGCTGGCGACATCTTCGTTGCGCCAGGCGGATGCGACACAAATCCCGGAACAAAAGAGCAACCGCTCCATTCTTTGCAGAATGCACTGAAAATGGCGCGCGAATGGAGACGACTGAACAAAAAAGAAGTCCAGGGCGCAATTCGCATCCACGTCAGCGGAGGCGAATATAAGCTTGTCAAGCCGCTATTCATACGCCCAGAGGATTCCGGTTCTGAAAACTCTCCCACGGTGATTGTAGGCGAAGGCAATACTCCGGCAACGATAAGTGGCGGCATGCATATCGGGGGATGGAAAAAGGGATGTGAAGACAATCGGCTACCGAAGAGCATACGGCAAAAGGTTTGGGTGGCAGAAGCACCGATGCAGGCCAACAGGATAGTTTATTGCCGGCAATTGTGGGTAAACGGCAAGAAAGCCGTAAGGGCACAACAGGGAAAGTATGGCGAACTCATCAGAATGAAGGACTTCAACATTGCAGACAAGACAATAACCATTCCCACCCCCACGCAAAACCTGAAGGATGCCAAAGAACTTGAAATGTTTGTCCATCAGCGCTGGGCGGTGGCCATTCTCAGGGTAAAGGCAATGAAAAACCTGGGCAACGGGTTTACTGAAGTGTCATTCCATGAACCGGAAAGCCAACTCGAATTTTCGCATCCATGGCCACAGCCAGTGATAAACGGAGAAAAAGGCAACTCCTCGTTTTGCCTTGTCAATGCATTGCAACTGCTCGATTCTCCTGGCGAATGGTATCAAGATTATCCGTCGGGGAAGATTTATTATCTGCCACGCGAGGATGAGGATATGACAACAGCCGAATGTATCGTTCCTGTCTTGAGCAACCTGCTTGCAGTTGATGGAACAAGAGAGCGCACAGTACACAACATACAATTCGAAAACATATCATTCGCACACAGCGCATGGACTCGACCGCTTTTCGAGGGACTCGTCACGCTGCAGGCCGGATTCCGTATGCTCGATGCATACAAACTCCTTGAACCGGGTCTACCCGAAAAGGCAAGTCTGGAAAACCAGGCATGGATAGCTCGCCCAGAGGCTGCCGTCAGAGTGAACAACGCATCTGAAATAAAATTCAAGGATTGCAGGTTCAGCCATCTCGCTGCTACTGCACTGGATTTAGAGCAAGGCGTACTATCTTCGCAAGTTATGGGCTGCAAATTCTCCGACATCGGAGGCACCGGAATCATGCTGGGAGAATTTCCTGATGGCGGATATGAAACGCATGTGCCATATTCCCCGCTTATACCCGGCGACCTGGTTCGCAACATTACAGTGGCCGACAATGAAATATATGATGCAGCCAACGAGGACTGGAGTTGTGCAGGCATCAACGCCGGATATGTGTGCAACACGGAGATATGCCACAACGAGCTCCATCGGCTGAACTATTCTGGCATCTGTGTGGGATGGGGATGGACTCCTCGCGAAAGCGGAATGAAAAACAATAAAATCAACTGCAACTATATCCATGATTTTGCACGCCAACTATATGATGTGGGCGGAATATATACTTTGTCTAACCAGCCTGGATCGGAGATGATGCGCAACAGAATTGAGGATATTCATCCTGCACCATATGCCACCAACAACCGGGCTTTCTATATTTATTTCGATGAGGCAACAAACGGATACACCGTGACTGACAACTGGATGCCTGACACCGTGCATATCGGCTATAATCAGCCCGGACCCGACATGAAGGTAAAAGGCAACGGACCAATGGTAGACAAGAGTATCAAGGAATCTGCGGGAAGAAGAATGTAGGATTAATTCATTTCCATCTTCATCAAAAAAAAGTCAAAATCTCCCAGTCCCCCCAATCCTCCCAGTTCTCCCAGTTCTCCCAGTTCTCCCAATAAAAAAATAAAAAAAACATAAGATGAAACCCACAAACTATTACCTGTTCGACTTCATGGATTTCGATCAGGAACTGAAAAAAGACGAATCGCTTTGGAAGGCTTACAAACCTACCAAGGTGGAAGTGAAAGATGGTGATGTTCTTCTCACCGTGCCTTTCCAAAAGCAGGTTCTCGCCAATGATATGGCGCCAGACACCAGTGTGCCACAGGAATCGCATACTTTAATAATACGACAATACGAACCGGGAATAATACGCCTGTTTATGGCAACAGATGGTGAGCTACCGGCTGACTCTTCAGAGATGCTGCAAATGAGCGCAAGGGTTAAGCGCATACCGCTGCATGCCGAACTGAAAGATGACCAGTGGGTTATCACTGACAGCAAAGGCGTGCGCCGCGCACTGATCAATATGCAGGAACCGGTGCTCGACCGTTGGAGTGATTTGCTCCCTGATCCTCAGGAAACTCTCGACATAAGATTTTATCCTGACGGAAAACGCGAGGTGAGACTTGCCGCCTACGACCATTTCTCGCCGCCACGCTATGATGCTCTGCCGCTCGGCTTCTGCAAGACTAACGGCAAAAACAACCGTGCCACGCTGTCTTTCGAATGTAAGCTGAACGAATGTTTTGCCGGTACTGGCGAACGCTTCGCAAAGATGGACCTCAGCGGACAGACCTTCTTTCTGAAGAACCAAGACGGACAGGGCGTGAACAACCGCCGCACATACAAGAATATTCCGTTTTATATATCCAGCCGCATGTATGGCGTGTTCTATCACACCACGGCACATAGCAAGCTCTCGCTCGCCGGTGTATCTTCTCGCTCTGTGGAGTTTATGAGCGACCAGGCTCTCATCGACGCCTTTATCATCGGCGGCAACACAGTGGAAGAAATTCTGCGCGGCTACCGCGACCTTACGGGCTATCCGTCAATGCCACCGCTCTGGAGCTTTGGCGTGTGGATGAGCCGTATGACTTATTTCAGTGCCGACGAGGTGAACGGAATCTGCGACCGTCTGCGCCAGGAACATTACCCCTGCGACGTGATTCATCTCGACACGGGATGGTTTAAGACAGACTGGCTCTGCGAATGGAAATTCAATGAGGAGCGTTTCCCCAACCCTAAGAAATTTGTACAGGATTTGCTGAAGAAAGGTTTTAAGGTGTCGCTATGGCAACTTCCTTATGTTGCAGAAAATGCCGAACAGATCGACGAGGCTCGCAAGAACAACTATATATGCAAACTTACGAAGCAACAGGATTCTGAAGGGTCTAACTTCTCTGCTCTCGACTATGCCGGAACTATCGACTTTACGAGCAAGAAGGCTACAGATTGGTATAAGGGCTTACTAAAACGACTTCTCGATATGGGCGTGAAGTGCATCAAGACGGACTTCGGCGAGAATATCCACATGGATGCAGTATACGAGAATATGTCGCCCGAACTGCTCAACAACCTTTACGCCCTACTCTACCAAAAGGCAGCATACGAAATTACAAAAGAGGTAACCGGCGACGGCATTGTTTGGGCTCGCTCGGCATGGGCTGGATGTCAGCGCTATCCTCTGCACTGGGGCGGAGACTCCTGCAGCTCGTGGGAAGGGCTTGCCGGTTCGCTGCGCGGCGGACTGCACTTCGGACTTTCCGGCTTTGCCTTCTGGAGCCACGACGTGCCAGGATTCCACACTCTGCCCAATTTCATGAACTCTGTCGTGCAGGATGACGTGTATATGCGCTGGACGCAGTTCGGAGTGTTCTCTTCTCACATCCGCTACCACGGCACAAACAAGCGCGAGCCTTGGCATTATCCCAATATAGCGCCACTCGTAAAGCGCTGGTGGAAACTGCGCTATAAGCTCATACCTTATATTTTAAGAGAGAGCGAAAAAGCAACCCACAGCGGTTCTGCTATCGTTCAGGCTCTTATCTTCCATCATCCGGAAGACAACAACTGCTGGCATATCGACGATGAGTATTATTTCGGCGACGACTTTCTTGTTGCTCCTGTCATGAGCAGCGACAACTGCCGCGACATATATCTGCCCGAAGGCGAATGGGTGGAGTTCTTCACCAGCGATCGCTTTATCGTTGAAGATGGTGGAAAATGGCTGAAGAACATCGAAACTCCGCTCGAGCGCATGCCTGTATTCGTGCGCAATGGTGCCGTCATCCCCGTTTATCCTGAAGATGTAGACAGCACTGACGATATGGATATGAGCAAAGTTGAGAATATCGTTATTGACGAAGACTTTAAGGGAATGAGAATTTAGTGAGGAGTAAGGAGTGAGGAGTGGAGAGTGTGAAGTTATTAGTCCTATAAGTCTTATTAGTCCTATAAGTCTTATTAGTCCTATTAGTCTTATTTCTCCTAGAATTCCCAGCTCTCCCAGAACTCCCAAAACATAAAAGACAACAACTATGTGGAAACAAAATTTAGAGGAAACTAAAAAACACTATATCAACTGGTGGAACCATAAAGGCATCGTGCTCAACATGTGGGAGCATTTCCAACAGGGAGTGAAGCCACATGCCAACGTGCCTATGCCGCCTGCACCGAAATCACTCGACCAAAGATGGTTCGACCCAGAATGGCGCGCTGAATATCTCGACTGGTATGTTGCCCACAGTTCGATGAAGGCCGACATGCTTCCAGTGGCAAACACTCAGCTCGGTCCGGGCTCGCTTGCCGCAATACTTGGCGGTGTGTTCGAGGGTGGCGAAGACACGATATGGATTCACCCGAACCCAAACTATACCGACGACATTAAGTTTGATATCAACGACCCAGCAAACAAAAACTGGCAATTGCACAAAGACCTTCTGCGTGCATGCAAGAAAAAGGCTAACGGCAACTACTATGTGGGTATGCCAGACCTTATGGAAGGCTTGGATGTGCTCGCAGCACTGAAAGGCACCGACAAAGTTTTGCTCGATACCGTGATGCAACCGGAAGTTCTGGAGCAGCAGATGCAGAAGATTAACGACATCTACTTCCAAGTGTTCGACGAGCTTTACGATATCATCCGTGAGGGCGACGAGATGGCATTCTGCTATTTCTCATCATGGGCTCCGGGCAAGATGACAAAGCTGCAGAGCGATATCTCAACAATGATCAGCGTTGAAGACTACCGCCGCTTTGTACAGCCGTTTATCCGCGAACAGTGCCAGAAGATTGACTATACGCTCTATCATCTCGATGGCGTGGGCGCTATGCATCATTTGCCGGCATTGCTTGAGATAGAGGAACTTAATGCCATTCAGTGGACACCTGGCGTTGGTGAGCCACAGGGCGGGTCGCCAAAATGGTATGACCTATACAAGAGAATCCTCGCCGGCGGCAAGAGTATTTTGGCAAGTTGGGTTACTCTCGACGAACTGCGCCCGCTGCTCGACAATATCGGAGGCAACGGCGTGCACATCGAGATGGACTTCCACAACGAGGATGAGGTGGAGAAAGCTCTGCGCATTGTGGAGGAATACCAGGAGAGTGAGGAGAAACCAAAAGAAGATAATACGACAATCAGAATCAACAAAACCATGACTCCCGACGAGGAAGTTATGGAGATTATCGACAAAATAGAGAACCCGGCCCAATCCTCCGAGCTGTCCGAGAACTCCGAGAACTCCGAGTTGTCCGAGCAGTCCGAGTTGTCCGAGCAGTCCGAGCAGTCCGAGTTGTCCGAGTTGTCCGAGTTGTCCGAGCAGTCCGAGAACTCCGAGCAGTCCAATAAAATCAAAGCCCTTCCATGGACAGCCCCCACTCTCGGTAAACCGGCAATTCAAGATTTAGTAAAAGAAAAGATTCTTGTGCTCGACGGGGCAACGGGAACAACCATACAGCAGTATAAGCTCACAGAAGCGGAGTTCCGCGGAGAGCAGTTCAAGGATTTCCAAGACGACTTGAAAGGTGCCAATGACTTGCTCTGCATCACAAATCCGGATGTTGTGGCAAGTGTACATCGTCGCTTCCTTGAAGCGGGAGCCGACCTTATCACAGCCAATACTTTCAATGCGCAGCGCATATCACTAAAAGACAAGCATATTGACGGATATGCAAGGGAGATAAACCTTGCGGCATGCAGACTGGCAAGGAAAGAAGCTGATGAATATACGCTGATGAATCCACGGAAGCCGCGCTATGTGCTGGGCGGCATCGGCCCGACGCCGAAGACTTTGTCTATCGGCGAAAGCGAAGAATTTAACCGCCAGATGCTTTACGATGCTTACTATGAGCAGGTAGAGGCGCTGTTCGACGGGGGCGTGGATGCCATCATACTCGAAACTATCTTCGATATCGAGAATGCCAAGGTTGCACTGGAGTGTTGCAAGCAGATGATGATAAAGAAGGGCAGACGCCTGCCAGTGATGATGAGCTTCACAGTGGCGAGCGACAATGGCTACAACATGCTGGGACAGTCGGTGGTTGATTTTGTGAAGGAGCTGCACGACGAGAGCGTGTTCTCCGTAGGATTGAACTGTTCGCTTACCGCTCCGCGAATGGCTCCCGTTATTCAGCGCATGGCAGAAGAGACAAACTTCTATATCAGTATGTTCCCCAATGCCGGACTACCGGATTCGAAAGGACACTATGGCGACACACCGAAGCAGATGCAGAGAGAGATATGGCCTGTTGTCGAGGCACATCTGCTGAATATTGTCGGCGGATGCTGCGGCACCGACGACCTGCATATCCGCGAGATTGCAAAGCTCGTGCAGCCGATAGAAGGGCTCTTTGTGACGCCACACCATCCGGGACAGGGCAGTGGCTACAAGCTTGCCGCCCCCAAAGCCATAGAAAAGTCTGAGAAGTCCGAGCTGTCCAAGAATTCCGAGAAGTCCGAGCTGTCCGAGAAGTCCGAGCTGTCCGAGAAGTCCGAGAACTCCTCCCAATCCCACAAGAAAGAAGAAAAATGCTCCTGCGGCATAGACCATGATGCCGCCCCGACACCAGCCGTCGGTTCTGCCGCCGAGGAAGTTTATGATGCCATCCTCGCCGGCAAGGGCGACAAGGCGGCAGATGCAACAAAGCGTGCCCTCGACGAAGGCTTGGCGCCGCAGGATATCATCAACGGAGAAATGATTCGCGCCATGAGCCAGGTGGGACAGAACTTCCAGGACGGCAAGGCATTCGTGCCGCAGTTGCTTATGGCAGGCCGCGCCATGAAAGCAGCCCTTGAGATACTGAAGCCACTGCTTGCCGGGCAGACATCCACCACACTCGGCAGAATAGTGATAGGCACAGTGAAGGGCGACCTCCACGACATTGGCAAGAATCTCGTTGCCTCGATGCTCGAGGGTTGCGGTTTTGAGGTAAAGAATATCGGTATCGACGTGCCGAGCGACAAGTTTGTCGAGGCGGTGAAGGACTATCATGCCGACATACTCTGCATGAGCGCACTGCTCACCACCACAATGACCTATATGAAAGACGTGATAAAGGCCCTTGAGGATGCCGGAATACGCAATGATGTCAAGGTGATGGTGGGCGGAGCCCCTGTTACCCAGAGCTTTGCCGATGAAATCGGTGCCGACGGCTATAGCGACAACGCCAACTCGGCTGTTGCCAAGGCCAAAGAACTAATGGGGAAATAAAATCATTGGGCAGAAGGGAGTTCTATTAGTTCTCCCAGCCCCTCTTAGTTCTCCAACAATCTAAAAAGCAAACAAAACTTATGAATACAGAAAACCTTGATACACTCGACTGGATTATCCTGATAGGATATTTCGTGATATTGCTTGCCATCGGGATGTGGGCAAGTTCTAAGGCCAAGAAAAGCGGAAACATGTTTCTCGCCAGCCGCTCGCTGCGCTGGCACCATATCGGATTCTCGATGTGGGGCACCAATGTTGGTCCGTCGATGCTCATAGCCTCGGCGAGTGCCGGATTTTCGTGCGGCATAGTGTCGGGCAATTACGCCTGGTATGCCTTCGTCTTCATAGCCCTGCTCGCCTTCGTTTTTGCCCCGCGCTATCTCGGCACGGGGATATCCACGCTGCCAGAGTTTATGGGACTGCGCTTTGGCGACTCCACGCGCAATATCCTTGCATGGTATACCATCGTTACAATACTCATTTCATGGCTTGCGCTGACGCTCTTTGCCGGAGGAATAATCATCCGCCAGGTGTTTGGCATACCGATGTGGATGTCTGCCCTGCTGCTGCTCGCCATCTCGGCATTCTTCACCATGCTCGGCGGATTGAAGGCTGTGGCCTATACCAATGTCTACCAGATGGTGCTGCTGATTTTCGTTTCGGCAACGCTCACCATAGTCGGCATCTGGAAGTTGGGCGGCGACTCCTTTACCAATGGCATCTCCATATTGGCAAATCCCGACATCGTGCCGTCAAACTACTGGAACCTGTTCCAGCCCAACAGCGACCCGGGCTATCCGTGGCTGCCCATTCTTCTGGGCTATCCTATCATGGGCGTGTGGTTCTGGTGCACCGACCAGTCTATGGTTCAGCCGGTGCTTGCCGCGCGAAGCCTCAGCGAGGGACAAAAGGGGGCCAACTTCACCGGATGGCTGAAGATTCTGGATGTGGCGATATATATCGTACCCGGTATCGTGTGCTACGCCATGGTAAAGACGGGATATTTCGGTGGCGTTCAGGTGAATGCCGACGATGCCTATCTGAAACTCGTCTACGAGCTGTTCCCTGCCGGAATGGTGGGCCTGGTGCTCGCCGTGCTCACGGCAGCCTTGATAAGCACTATCGGTTCGGCGCTCAACGCCTTGAGCACGGTGTTCACGATGGACATATACGTGAAGAATATCCACCCCGAGGCTACCCCCGACGAGATACGCAAGACGGGACGCATCGTTACGGTGCTCGGTGCCCTGGTGTCGATAATCATCACGATTGCCGTAGACGGCATCAAGGGGATGGACCTGTTCAACGTGTTCCAGTCGGTATTGAGCTTCATCGCCCCACCGATGGCTGCCGTGTTCCTGATGGGCGTGTTCTGGAAGCGCTGCACCACGCTTGCCGCCAACATGACCCTGACTTTCGGCACGATTTTCAGCATTGGAGCCGGCATACTTTATCTTTGGGTAATACCGGGAATGGCAAAGAGCATCCACTTCATGATGCTCTCCTTCTATATCTTCGTTGCCCTTATATTGATGATGGTTGCCGTAAGCCTGTATGACAGGACTGCCAACGAGAAACACGTGATAGTTGCGGTAAAGGAGAAGCCACAGAGGAGTGTGGTCGTGGCTTGGGTGGCGCTTGCCGTGGTTATGGTTTCACTGTATATCTTCTTCAACGGCAATTAGCCCGATAACGTAGACCGCATACTATATATCTGCTATTCACTGCTGCGCAAATTGTTCTTTATTTCAGTAAACTTCTATCAAAATAGCTGATTGGCAGAAAAAAAAGAGCAAAGTTGTTGTTTTGTAAAGATATTCGCAATACATTTGCCGCAGAAAACAGCAATAGTAAAAACTTTTAGACATTAAGAAAGGAAACAAAACATGAAGAAAATTTTATTGTCAATGGTTGCCTTGCTCGCCACAGTAGCAGCAAGCGCACAGGTATATGTAGGAGGCGAAGTAGGTTTCTGGCGCAACACAGACGACAACCACACAACATTCACAATCGCGCCTCAAGTTGGCTATAACCTCAGCGACAAATGGGCTATCGGCACAGAAATCGGCTACAACCACGACTATTCTAAGGGATGGAGCACAAACGGTTTTGAGATTGCCCCATATGCTCGCTACACAGTAGCCAAGGCAGGTCCTGTTTCATTTATCCTCGACGGTGGATTCGGATTCAGCACATACAAGGCAAAGTATAACAAGGACACCAAACTTGGCGACGTGGATTACGAAAGCGATTCTTTCAACGCTTGGGAAGTTGGAATTACTCCTGGCGTGAAGGTTAGCCTTGCAAAGAACGTAGACTTCATCGCTTCATTGGGCTTCCTGGGCTATCGCGACAACGACGATGCCGACAAAGATAACGCTGTTGTATCCAGCCACAGCTTTGGAGAGCACGGCTTCGGCTTCCACTTCAATTCAAACGACCTGAAGTTCGGTGTTATCTACAACTTCTAATTCCATCCGGGAAAAAGATTTATAGAAATATTACAAAACTATTGTTGAATGGTTGCATCATGGCCAAAGAGTCGTGGTGCAACCTTTTTTTGGGTTCATCCGGGATATGGAGTGATAATATTTATTATCGGAAGAAATCTCCTTGCCTACTTTTTAGACGAAAACCAACAAAACCCCCGATGTCGTTTTGCAAGCCTTCGGCTTATTGTATAAAGCAAGGTATGTACTTTAGAGAGCAAGCTCTCTTCCGTCCATATCTTGCTTTATACAAAGAGCCACTTCGTGTCTCCTTGCAAAACGACATCGGGCGATAAACATAAAAAACAAAGGAAATCAAAACCTTG
>CAKQDG010000009.1 GCA_934219025.1 uncultured Prevotella sp.
TAGAAGCAAGAACTCAATACATGATTTATAGGAGCGAATATGAAAAATTGGTCGAAGGATTTTGATTTTATGAAATCAGTAACGGCACACTACAAGCCGCTTCGAGACGAAGTCCGTAGGCACAACAGAACACTGGAAGAACGCGGAAAGATTCCAAAGGTAAAGGCCGATACCATCTGGCATTATATTGTCCATGGAGATACTGATTCAAAAAGACTGCAGAAAATACATGAGACCCATCCGGAAGTAGGCTGAAGATATGCATGGATTTTCGCAAGATGCTGTATGGGGAAGAAAATGCGTATACAATTGATGAATGGCTTGAAGAGGCGGAGGCCTGTCCACTGAAACATATAAGAAGCTTTGCCCGATACATAAGAAAAGATCGCAATGCTGTAGAGCAAGCATGTCATACTTCATTCAGCAATGCGTTGCTTGAAGGAACTGTAAACAAGGCAAAGGCGATTAAAAGGAGCATGTTCAACAGGGCTGGCCCTAATGTGTTGAGGGCTAAAATGCTTTATTCTAACTGGTTCGGAGAAAAGAATTACCACCTAAATTGACGAAGAATCAAAAAACTTTTTTATAAAAGGCATATATCTGAAAGCTATGCCTGAAACAGAACATCGTATGCACAAAACTGAACTACAGAAAGGTGGAAGAGGCTATGAAAAATTGTCATAGCTATTGTGAGTATATCATAAGAAATTACCGATAAGATGTTTAGACTAAAAGATTTGAAAATCCTTGGCAGCAAGGCGGAACTCGCTTCGCTGCCCGAGGGCAAACTGCTCATCAACACCATTAACGCACACTCTTTCAACACGGCAAAGAAGGATGCGTTGTTTGCCGAAGCTCTGGCATGAGTAGATGTGCTCATGCCACCAGAATACAAAAAAGTGTTTGTATGCAACAACCATAAAGTGGAAGTGAGCAGAAACTACGGGGATAGCAAAACAATAGAGCTTTGAGCGTATGACGGAACATAATCTCGTGTCGCTCTTATTGCCTTTGTTTAATATATACGTGTAATAAACAGAAAAAGAGGTATTTACACAAGTAAATATCTCTTTCTGAAAATCAATTTCGTGACTCCGCTGGGATTCAAACCCGGAACCTTCTGATCCGTAGTCAGATGCTCTATTCAGTTGAGCTACGGAGCCATTTCTTAATTGCGAGTGCAAAGGTAGTGAGTTTTTTTGTTACTGCCAAATGTTTTTGAGAATAATTTTGAAAAATGCTGTTTGTTTTACAAAATGAGGCAGGTAGGACTGATTGACAGATAAGGCAAATAGGACGGATAAGACAAATAGGACATATAAGGCAAATAGGACTGATAGGACAGTTGGGGATAAATATAATTGTTGGGCATACACAATAAAAGCGGGAAAACGTCGTTTATTATAAAATTATGAAACAGAAGACAATATTTTTTATAATAATGCTGAACCTTGTTGCTGTTGTGACTTGGGGACAGACGTTCACGCTTCAGGGAAAGGTGACCGACAGCAACAATAATCCTGTGGAACTTGCCACGGTTGCCGTGGCAAAGCAGGGGAAGGTAACGATGACGAATCTCAAGGGAGAATATTCCATACAGCTTCATTCTGCCGACAGCGTCGTCGTGAGGTATTCTATGGTGGGATACAAAACAAAAACGCGTGTGTTGCGCAGACCGCGTGGCAAGCAGACCCTGCTTATACAGTTGTTTGACGACAACCAGATTGGCGAGGTTACGGTTGTTGCCAAGAAGCGGCAGACGGGCACAACGGAGCAGCTTGATGTGAAGAACACTCAGAACACGCCGTCGGCCACGGGAAATGCCGTTGAAGAGCTGATTCAGCAGCAGGCAGGTGTGTCGTCGCACAGCGAGCTGTCGTCGCAGTACAACGTGCGAGGCGGTAGCTTCGACGAGAACAGTGTGTATATAAACGGTGTGGAGATTTACCGTCCGTTTCTTGTGAGGAGCGGTCAGCAGGAGGGGCTCTCCATCATCAATCCCGATATGGTGAAGAGTATCGGTTTCTCCACCGGAGGCTTTGAGGCAAAATACGGCGACAAGATGTCGTCGGCTCTCGACATAACTTATAAGCAACCAAAGAAGTTCGAGGCAAAGGTAACGGCAAGTATGCTTGGTGCTTCGACATACGTAGGGGTGAGCAACAAGAAATTTTCGTGGAGCAACGGTTTGCGCTACAAGACAAACCGCTATCTGCTCGGTTCGTTGCAGACAAAGGGAGAGTATAATCCGAACTTCCTTGACTATCAGACCTATCTCACATATAAGCCCAACAAGCGGTGGACGATAGAGCTGATGGGAGACATATCCGAGAATCATTATAACTTTGCTCCGTCTGACCGTGAGACAAACTTCGGTACGATGGAGAATGTAAAATCATTCAAGGTGTATTTCGACGGCAAGGAGAGGGATTTGTTCCGCACCTATTTCGGAACGTTTACCATTACCCGCCATTTTACCGACAAGACTTCGCTCTCGCTTATCGGTTCGGCTTACAGCACGAACGAACAGGAAAAATATACAATACAGGGGCAGTATTGGCTCACACAAACCGAGACGAGCGAGAATCTGGGAGTGGGAACGTATATGGAACATGCGCGCAATTACCTAAAGGCAAATGTGAAGAGCCTGAAGCTCGCTTTTGCTCACAAGGCAAAGCGCCACGAGGTTCTTGCAGGACTTGTTTACAAGCTGGAGCATGTGGATGAGTACAGCAAGGAATACGAGATGCGCGATTCGAGCGGATACAACATTCCGCACACGGGCGAGGACATGAAGATGATATATTCGCTGAATGCACGCAACAAGCTCGATGCCAACCGCCTTGAAACTTATATCCAGGATACTTACAGATTTACGAGCAGCGGTCAGCACACGTTCTTCACGCTGAACTATGGATTGCGCTTCAGCCACTGGAACTTCAACAAGGAGACGATCTTGAGTCCGAGAGTTTCGCTCAGTGTCGTTCCGCCGTTCAACAACAACGTAACGTTCCGTTTTGCCACAGGTCTTTATTATCAGGCCCCGTTCTTCAAGGAACTTCGCGACACGACAACGGTGGATGGTACGACATACGCCACATTGAACAAGAAGATAAAGAGTCAGCGCTCCATACATTTCATTGCAGCGTATGACTATAAGTTCAAGATGAACGACCGTCCGTATAAATTTACTGCCGAGGCTTATTACAAGGCATTGGGCAACATCGTGCCGTATAGTGTGAACAACGTGAAGATTGTTTATGACGCCAGTGAGCAATGCAGCGGCCATGCCATGGGACTCGACCTGAAACTATACGGAGAGTTTGTTCCGGGCACTGATTCATGGGTGAGTCTTTCGCTTATGGACACGAAGATAAACCTGAAAGGTAAGAGCATACCGATGCCAACCGACCAGCGCTATTCGCTGAATCTTTATTTCACCGACTATTTCCCAGGCACCGACAAATGGCGCATGTCTCTGAAACTCGCATTTGCCGACGGTCTGCCTTTCGGACCGCCTCACCGCGATCTCTCAACCATGCAGTTTAGAGCTCCGGCATACAAGCGTGCGGATATCGGCATGAGCTACTGTCTGTTCAACAGGGAAAAGAGCGAGAAGAAAAAATCCGTGTTCAAGAATGTTTGGCTTGGACTTGACTGCTTGAATCTTTTTGGTATAAACAACGTGAATTCATATTATTGGATAACGGATGTAACAAATCAGCAGTATGCCATACCGAATTATCTTACGGGGCGCCAGATAAATGCAAGGCTGTCGGTTGAGTTCTGACAGGCAATCTGTAATAGATATGCAAGGTTTATCCTTTACGGATGTTTGAAATATGGGCATGCAGTTATTGCATGCCTTTTTTTTGTATTCTTTACTGCATGCTTTTTATGCTATATAACATATAAATGTTTTATAATAGAAGAAAAATGGGTGTAAAACTTTCTATTTATAAATAAAATGACAAAAAATCTACGAATTATTTGTTTATTTGAGGTATTCTGTATATATTTGCACCCAGAAACAAGAAAGAAATAAGATTATGAATACGACTAATGTTTTTCGCAGCCTATGCCTACTACTACACGAAGGTGTTGTAGGTGAAAAGGTATGTGTTATATCATAGTGATGTGTGTTATTAAAGATAGGGCCTTTCCACTGAAAAGTGAGAAAGGCTTTATTGTTCTTGACATGGCTGTCATTTCGAGATAGATACAAGAAATGACGAGGCTTGTAGGATGGGAAAAAAGAAAACAATACAAACTGAAAGAAATATGAGCGACAGATTATTTATTTTCGACACAACATTGCGCGACGGAGAGCAAGTTCCGGGTTGTCAGTTGAACACGGTGGAAAAGATACAGGTGGCAAAACAGCTGGAACAGCTTGGCGTGGATGTGATAGAGGCGGGTTTTCCGATATCAAGTCCGGGAGATTTCAATTCCGTGATAGAAATATCCAAGGCGGTAACGTGGCCCACGATATGCGCGCTGACCAGAGCTGTGGAAAAAGACATCGATGTTGCAGCCGATGCCTTGCGCTATGCCCGCCACAAGAGAATACACACGGGTATAGGCACGAGCGACTCGCATATAAAATACAAGTTCAACAGTAATCGTGAAGAGATTATAGAGCGTGCTGTGGCAGCCGTGAAATATGCCCGCCGGTATGTAGACGATGTGGAATTCTATGCCGAGGATGCCGGCAGAACCGACAATGAATATCTTGCCCGTGTTGTGGAGGCAGTGATAAAGGCAGGAGCTACCGTAGTAAACATACCCGACACCACGGGCTATTGCTTGCCAGAAGAATACGGTCAGAAGATAAAGTATCTGATGGAGAATGTTTCGAACATCGACAAGGCGATAATCTCCACGCATTGCCACAACGACCTGGGCATGGCAACAGCCAATACCTTCTGTGGAGTGCAGAATGGCGCACGCCAGGTGGAGGTTACGATAAACGGCATTGGCGAGCGCGCCGGAAACACGGCGCTTGAGGAGATTGCCATGATACTGAAGTGTCATAAGGGGCTCGGTATAGAAACAAATATCAATACGCAGAAGATTTGTTCCACGAGCCGCATGGTGAGCAGTCTGATGAATATGCCGGTGCAGCCCAACAAGGCAATAGTGGGCAGAAACGCCTTTGCACATTCCAGTGGCATTCACCAGGACGGAGTGTTGAAGAACGTAACGACATACGAAATAATAAACCCGAAGGATGTGGGCGTGGACGACAACTCTATCGTGCTGACGGCACGTAGCGGCAGGGCCGCGCTGAAACACCGTCTGTCGGTGCTTGGCGTGAACTATGACGATGATGAAAAGCTCGACAGTATTTACCAGCAGTTCCTTCGTCTTGCCGACAAGAAAAAGGAGATAAACGACGACGACGTGCTGATGCTTGCCGGTGCAGACCGGGCCGAGGCGCATGCCGTGAAACTTGATTTCCTTCAGGTTACCACCGGGATGGGAGTGAAGAGCGTGGCAAGTATCGGACTCGATATCTCCGGACAGAAGTTTGAGGAAGCATCCACCGGCAACGGTCCTGTGGATGCAGCAATAAAGGCTCTGAAAAAGATAATCCAGAAGCATATGACACTCAAGGAGTTTACCATCCAGGCAATCAGCAAGGGCAGCGACGACGTTGGAAAGGTGCACATGCAAGTAGAGTATGAAGGACACGTGTACTACGGCTTCGGTGCAAACACGGATATTGTAACAGCTTCGGTAGAGGCATATATAGATTGTATAAACAAGTTTAAATAAGAAGATGCGAACATTATTTGACAAGATATGGGACTGCCATGTGGTTCAGAACGTGGAAGACGGTCCTACACAGCTGTATATCGACAGGCTCTATTGTCATGAGGTAACATCCCCGCAGGCTTTCGACGGGCTCAGAAGACGAGGACTGAAATGTTTCCGGCCGCAGAATATCTTTTGTATGCCCGACCATAACATTCCGACACACGACCAGGACAAGCCGATAGAAGACCCCGTGTCGAGAAATCAGGTGGACACGCTGAGCAAGAATACCTCAGAATTCGAACTGTCGTATTATGGAGTTATGCATCCCGACAATGGTATAATACATGTTGTTGGACCAGAGAAAGGACTCTCGCTGCCTGGTATGACAATAGTGTGTGGAGATTCTCACACCAGCACCCACGGTGCGATGGGCGCCATAGCCTTTGGTATTGGCACGAGTGAAGTGGAGATGGTGATGGCCTCGCAGTGTGTGTTGCAGCAGAAACCAAAGACTATGCGCATAACCGTTGAGGGAAGGCTCGGAGAATGTGTTACAGCAAAAGACCTTGCCTTGTATCTGATGGAAAGGCTGACAACGTCTGGTGCTACGGGCTATTTTGTGGAATATGCCGGCAGTGCCGTGAGAAACCTTTCTATGGAAGGCCGGCTTACGCTTTGCAACCTGTCGATAGAGATGGGAGCGCGCGGCGGTATCGTGGCTCCGGATGATGTTACGATTGAATATGTGCGTGGAAAAGACTTTGCACCGAAGGGGGCAGAATGGGACAAGGCTGTGGCATATTGGCGAACACTGAGGAGCGACGACGATGCCGTGTTTGACAAGGAGTACACGTTTGATGCGGCAGACATTGAACCGCGCATTACCTACGGAACGAATCCCGGTATGGGAATAGGTGTTACAGGCAAGGTGCCGTTGCTTGAAGATGTGGCAGACGAAGCAAAAGCTTCATTCATGAAATCATTGAATTATATGGGCTTTAGACCTGGACAGCAACTACTTGGGCATAAGGTGGACTATGTTTTTCTTGGAGCTTGCACCAATGGACGGGTGGAAGATTTCAGGGCGTTTGCCTCTATTGTGAAAGGACACAGAAAGGCTCCGGATGTTGTGGCATGGCTTGTGCCGGGATCGTGGCGCGTGATGCGACAGATAGAAAACGAGGGCATTGACAAAATACTTGTCGAGGCAGGTTTCGAGATACGTCAGCCCGGATGTTCGGCTTGTCTTGCCATGAACGACGACCAAGTGCCCGAGGGTAAATATTGCGTTTCCACGAGCAACCGTAATTTCGAAGGCCGCCAGGGTAGGGGGGCAAGAACCATTCTTGCCAGTCCGCTCGTAGCCGCTGCCGCTGCCATTACGGGCAGAATAACCGATCCGAGGGATTTTTTGAATTAGGAATTAGAAATTAGGAATGGAGAATTTTTTTATAAAATGGAGAATGGAAAACTTTGGATGAAGAATTTCGTGTGGCTCCTATTCCTTGAAAGCATAAACAATAACTGATGAAGCAGAAATTCAATATAATAACAAGCACCTGTGTGCCGCTGCCGCTTGAGAATGTGGACACCGACCAGATTGTGCCGGCTCGTTATCTCAAGACCACTTCGCGCGAAGGCTTCGGAGACTATCTCTTCAGAGACTGGCGCTATAATGAAGACGGTAGCGAGAATAAAGATTTTGTGTTAAACGACCCTAAGTATAAGGGCGAGATTCTTGTGGCAGGAAAGAATTTCGGTTCGGGGTCAAGTCGTGAACATGCGGCCTGGGCTATTGCCGACTATGGCTTCCGTGTGGTGGTGAGCAGTTTTTTTGCAGATATCCACCGCAACAACGAACTGAACAATTTTGTGCTCCCCGTGGTGGTTAGCGAGCAATTCCTTGCCAATCTCTTTTCGTGTATTTCCGAAAATCCGGATACTGTAGTAGAAGTTAATCTTCCTGAACAAACCATAACGAACAAAATAAATGGCAAGAGTGAGCGTTTTGAAATAAACGGCTACAAGAAATATTGCTTGATGAACGGTCTTGACGATATTGACTTTCTCGTGCAAAACCGTAACAAGGTGGAGGAGTTTGAATTAAGAATGAAGAATTAAGAATTCATTATATTTATGAATTATAAAATTAAATGACGATGAAACTAAATATTGCAGTGTTGTCTGGCGACGGCATCGGACCGGAGATTATGAAACAGGGCGTGGCGGTAGTTGATGCCGTTGCCCGTAAGTTCAATCATGAAGTGAGCTACACCCCAGCGCTGTGTGGGGCGGCAGCGATAGAAGCTGTGGGCGATCCGTTTCCTGAAGAGACATTCAAGACTTGTCTTGCGGCGGATGCCGTGCTCTTTGCTGCTGTGGGTGATCCGAAATACGACAACGACCCGACGGCAAAGGTGCGCCCGGAGCAGGGACTCCTTGCCATGCGCAAGAAACTCGGTCTGTATGCCAATATCCGTCCGGTGCAGACATTCGCATGTCTTGTTCACAAGTCGCCGCTGAAAGACGAGATTGTGAGCGGAGCGGATTTCGTGTGTATCCGCGAGCTAACCGGCGGAATGTATTTCGGCGAGAAATATCAGGACAACGACAAGGCTTACGACACAAACTATTATACGCGAAAGGAAGTGGAGCGTATTCTGAAGGTGGGCTTTGAATATGCCATGCGTCGCCGCAAGCATCTCACCGTGGTAGACAAGGCTAATGTGCTGGCATCGAGCCGCTTGTGGCGCCAGGTGGCAAAAGAGATGGAACTGCTGTATCCGGAGGTGAAAACCGACTATATGTTTGTTGACAATGCTTCGATGCGCATGCTTGTGGAGCCTACGTTCTTTGATGTAATGGTAACAGAAAACACTTTTGGCGACATACTTACAGACGAGGGCAGTTGCATATCCGGCAGTATGGGCCTCTTGCCGTCGGCTTCGACTGGCGAGCATACTCCAGTGTTTGAGCCTGTGCATGGTTCTTGGCCGCAGGCAGCCGGAAAGAATATAGCCAATCCGCTTGCCCAGATTCTCTCGGCAGCAATGATGTTTGAGTATTTCGGACTTGCAGAAGAGGGCAAGGCAATTCGCCGGGCTGTTGATGCTTCGCTCGATGCCTGTGTGCGCACTCCTGAGATTCAGGTAGAGGGCGGTGTCACTTATGGCACGGAAGAAGTGGGCAGATGGATAGTAGACAGGATAGAAAAAGATGTTTAATAAATGACAACGACAACTGATAGAAGAAGTATTGCAAGGGTGGCACTGGTTGTGCTGTCCTTGCTCTTTTGTGTGGATAACGCCGGCGCACAGTCTGCAGCATCGCTGCGCGATAGCTTGAAGGCTGCAACCGACAGAATGGAATATGCCCCCGATTCGGTGGATTTGCGCTTGCGCAAGGCGGCATACAATATCCAGCTGGAGCAGTGGAGCTATGCTTTAGACGAGTATAATTATATTTTGCGGCGCAATCCGAACGAGGTGTCGGCATTGTTTCATCGTGCCTACGTGAACGAGAAACTGCACCGCGACAATTTTGCACGCCTTGACTACGAAAGTCTGCTTGCCATTGTGCCTGGACATTTTGAGGGGCAGCTCGGTCTTGCGTTGTTAAATCAGAAGACGAAGCATTTTACGGATGCACTCGATATGATAAACCGTCTTGTCAGTCAATATCCCGACAGTGCTGTGGCGTATGCTGCCCGTGGCGGGATAGAGAAGGAGCAGGGAATGGTTTCGCTTGCCGTTTTTGACTATGCTGAGGCTATTAGACGCGACAGCAGCAACAGGGACTATATTCTGGAATATGTGGATGTGCTGATTCTCGACAAAAAGAAAGACGAGGCACGTCGTCAGCTCGACCGCCTCGTCTCGATGGGTGTTCCGCGGGTTTCGCTTGTTGAGTTCTACAAGCGCTGCAGATAAAATATTTTCTAAACGTAGAACCGACGGGCTTGTTTTTAGAAAGAGTAGGCGAATCCAATCGACATATATTCTTTCAGCTGCCAGTATCCGTGGTCTTTGTCGCGTTTCGCTCCGTCGTCGAAGCGCGGGTATACAAAGATGTTCGACGTGATGTATTTGTTGAACTGTAGTGACAGGGTGTTTTCCCATTCCACTTCGGCACGTTTGTAGGTGGTGTATCCGTAGAGACGGGTTTTCCACTTTATCATGTCGGTAAAAGCCCATGTCAGGTCGATTGTGCATTCCGAACCGAAGTCGTTCAGTGTGTGTTCGCCCTCTTTCAGTCCGTAGCGTGTGGCAAGGGCTTTTCTTCCCACATATTTAAAGTTGTAGGCAAGCGGTGCCAGGTGTATGTTTCCCGTGAGCCGCTTGTTAAACCATTCCGCCGTGTAGTCCATACCGACAGAGAGGTTGATGTTGAGAGGCGAGAAAATGTCAGAATAAACAGTCTTGTCGTTGCTCTTGTATCCGCGCATAAACTGAGTGTAGGCAATAAGCTGCAGAGAGTAATACCATCGCTTAGATGCCTGGAGTCCCAGTTTTCCGGTGTATCTGATAAGGTCTTCTGATGTTTTGAAGCTGTGCAGCGTGTCGCCCCTTGAGGTCTGGAAACCGAGTTTCATCTCCAGTTTGTTGTCGAATCTCACCTTCTGCTTGTTGTTGTAGTTAGCCTGCATGGTAATGCTTGCCACCATGGAGTAGTTGCTTTCTCCGCCTTTATACCAGTTTCCCGACACGTAGTTTTGCAGCATTTGCAGATAGTAGTCACCGCTGTATTTCCAGAAGTTCGGCTTCTTCACCACCAGGTCGAGCGGGATGTCGAAATCGTTGCCGGTGGGCAGGTCGTCGCTTTTTGTAACAAACTGCACCTTGTTTTTTATCGGAGCGTCCATTTCCTTGTGCACGGCTCCCGCCCTGTTCACTCTGTTTTCGCTTTTCACCACGAGTTCCGGATGGTTCAGATAGATGTTCATCATCGTCTTGTCAATCAGGTTCTCGGTGTCGTCGGCCTGTTTGCTGCCGAGCATGTTTTTTGCCACGGAGTGGTAGAAAGTAGTGGGCGAGAACAAGCAGAAAGTTCTTGCGTCAGGAGTGATGGAATCTTCTGTGTAGTGTGTGGTGTCGAGCTTAGCCTTGAAAGCACTCAGGGAGTCGGCATAGGCTTTAACGATGAGTGTATCCTTTTGTTTCACCCTTTTTGTACGTGTGTAGTATTGTGCCGAGGCTGTCAGCGTGGCGCCGAGCAATGCAGCAGTAAATAGATATTTTGTTCTCATGTCTTTGGACAAAAATATGCCCCGGTTCTTTTGTCTTGGATTTATAGAAGCGGGGCTTGTGTTGTTTGCGCAGCGAAACCGTTGAGGTGCTGCCGTTTTTTCTTAAAATTATTTGCCTTGCGGCACGGTCATGTCGCCTTCCACGTAGAGTCTTACCACTTCTGGCGTGCCGTTTGTTCTCACCGTGATGCTTTTCTTGAAGTGTCCTTCAAACTTTCCCTTTCCGTTGTAGGTTACTTTCAGTGTGCCGCTTTCGCCTGGTGCAACAGGTTTCTTTGTGTAAGTGGGCACTGTGCATCCGCAGCTTGCCACTGCCTGGTTTATCACGAGCGGTGCGTTGCCGGTGTTCTTGAATGTGAAGGTGCAAGTCTGTATCTGGCTCTCGGCAAATGTGCCGAAATTCCATGTTGTCTTGTCGAATGAGATTTTTGCTTCTTTCTGTGCAAATGCACCGGTGATTACTGCCATGAGCAGCATTGTCACCATAAATAATTTTTTCATTGTCGTATTTTTTTGTTATGACGTATGTCTGTCTTGTTTATCGTTTGTCGTATTGTTTACCTACATGTACATTTTGATGCAAAGTTACTTTATCTTTTTCAAACAGCCTAATCCTTATATATAATTTTATTTAAAAAAGAAATTCTTGCTGGAAACAAGAGGCTATCCGACAGTTATGGATTCTTTTGTTGATTGCAAATGAAATGTTCCGTAATTCAAAAATCTTAAACCTATACTTGTTTTGTATTCCGCTATTGTCAAAGTGTTCTAAACTTCTTCAAATTTGCAGTTCTCAGAGTGGATGGAAAGTTAAAGAATGTATAAGCCGATGCTTCGCTTTAAGGAAAGCAATGCTTCTTCGGGAGCAAAGCATTGCTTCTCTCCCCGAAAAGCGTTGCTTCTTTGAAAATGCCTTTTTCCGGTAAACAAAAATTAAGAAATCCGGGTGAGGAAATTTGGAACACTTTTGAATGAGAACAATCATTCAAAACACCGGTTGGGCAGAGTCGCATTTGCAAAAAGATCGGGAGTGAAGATAATTCCTATATATTATTATAGGTTAAAGAAAGAATTATTTTATGTGGCGATTTTTTGTGGGGTTGTTAAAAAGCAGTATCTTTGCAAGTTAGTAAAGCAAACTATAAAAGGAGAAAA
This sequence comes from uncultured Prevotella sp., assembly GCA_934219025.1. Lineage (GTDB taxonomy): Bacteria > Bacteroidota > Bacteroidia > Bacteroidales > Bacteroidaceae > Prevotella. Next base: position 12,161 of record CAKQDG010000009.1, read on the forward strand.
TTAAAGATGAAAACCAATATCAACAAAATCAAGATAGCCACATTGGGAATGTGTGCGGCAGCCGTGGTAAGTTGTGGAAACAGTACAGGAAACGGAGCTCTGATCGGTGCCGGCGGCGGAGCCGTGATCGGTGCACTGATAGGCAAGCTTGCCGGCAATACGGCGGTCGGGGCAGCCATAGGTACGGCAGTAGGCACCGGTGCCGGTGCGCTGATAGGCAAACACATGGACAAGGTGAAGGCAGAGGCAGAAGCCGAGCTTAATAATGCCAAGGTGGAGGAGGTTACCGATGTGAACGGACTGAAGGCAGTGAAGATAACGTTTGATTCAGGCCTTCTGTTCAATACAAGTTCTGCCGAACTGAATTCGGCGAGCAAGGCAAACCTTGACAAGCTTGCCAAGTTGATGAAGAAATATTCCACATGCCTGATAGATGCCTACGGACATACCGACAACCAGGGATGGCGCAATGCCACAGCCGAGGAGAGTGTGCAGAAAAACCTGCAGCTCTCGCAAGAGAGGGCACAGTCGGTGGCCGACTATCTGAAAGCCTGCGGCGTTTCGGCAAGCCAGTTCAAGAACGTTGTCGGAAAAGGCAGTTCGGAGCCAGTTGCCGACAACTCTACAGCTGCGGGCATGCAGCAGAACCGCCGTGTGGAGGTGTTCCTCTATGCCAGCGAGCAGATGGTGAAAGAAGCTCAGCAGGGAAAGTTGAATTAATGCAATACGGAAAACTTCAATAGCTTTTGTTGCGTATGAATTTCAATATCATTGGGAAAGTGGTGAAATGGGCGGCAATAGCCTTTTTCGGTTCCACCATCCTCGTTACCGTTATGTACAGGTTCGTTCCGGTTTATTACACGCCGCTCATGTTTATCCGCTGTTTCGAGCAGATAGGCGAAGGCGAGTCGGTGAAGCTGCACCACCATTGGGTGCCGATGTCGGAAATATCCCCCCATATGCCGGTTGCAGTAATGGCGAGCGAAGACCAGCGCTTCTTGCTTCACCATGGCTTTGACTACCAGGCGATAGAAAAGGCGGCACTCCACAATCTTGAAGGAAAGAAAAAACACGGAGCCAGCACAATCAGTCAGCAGACGGCAAAGAACGTGTTTCTGTGGCCCGGGCGCTCGTGGGTGAGAAAAGGCTTCGAGGCATATTTCACTGTGCTTATAGAATTTATGTGGAGCAAGCAGCGCATCATGGAAGTATATCTTAATTCCATAGAGATGGGCGACGGGATATACGGAGTGGATGCCGTGGCGGCAGACAATTTTGCCACCGACGCGGCCGACCTCTCGCGCTCGCAGTGTGCGCTTATCGCGGCAACACTGCCCAATCCGCGCAAGTTCAGTTCCAAAGACCCCGGACCATATATGCGGAAACGCCGTTCGCAGATAGAGCAGCAGATGAAGTTCATCCCATCGTTCCCCCGCGAAGGCGAAGACATCAACCCGAGCACATCGGCAGGCGGAGTATACAGAAACTACAAAAAGTAAACGCACACACACTGAAAAGAAAACCAGATGCTAAACAATAATATTGACGCTCTTTTGCAAGGACTGAACGACAGTCAGCGGGCAGCCGTGGAATATTGCAGCGGACCGTCGCTCGTCATTGCCGGGGCAGGTTCGGGCAAGACGCGCGTACTTACATATAAGGTGGCATACCTTCTGATGCAAGGTGTGAACCCCTGGAACATACTCGCCCTGACCTTTACCAACAAGGCGGCAAACGAGATGAAAGAGAGGATAAACAATATCGTGGGCGGCAACCAGGCACGCAGTATTTATATGGGAACATTCCACAGCATCTTCTCGAGAATACTGCGCAGCGAAGCCCGGAACATAGGTTATGACTCCAACTTCACGATATACGACGACAGCGACTCGAAAAGTTTGGTAAAGGCCATCATCAAGGAGTTCGGACTCAACGACAAGGTGTATAAGCCCTCCACCGTGGCATCAAGAATAAGCATGGCGAAAAACCACCTCGTGCTTCCTGCCGACTATGCCGTGGACCGCAATTTGCAGACACGCGACTTTGAAACCCACATGCCCGACATGACAAAACTGTATGCAGCATACTGCGAGCGCTGCAAAAGGGCAAACGCCATGGACTTTGATGATTTGCTGGTGAACACCCACGTGCTTTTCAGCGAGCATCCCGACATACTGCAGAAGTATGCCTCGAACTTTGAATACATCCTCGTGGACGAGTATCAAGACACCAATGCCGTGCAGCAGAAAATCGTGAGCCAGTTGGCAAGTGTGCACAACCGCGTGTGTGCCGTTGGCGACGACGCACAGAGCATATACGCATTCCGCGGTGCGAACATCGACAACATGCTCGGTTTTGAACAAGTGTTCAAGGGGAGCCACGTGTTCAAACTGGAACAAAACTACCGTAGCACACAGCGCATAGTAGAGGCTGCCAACAGCCTGATACGCCACAATCAGCGGCAGATACGCAAAGACGTGTTCAGCCGCAACAGTGAGGGCGACAAAATAAAGCTCAATATGGCATACAGCGACAAGGAAGAGGCGGTGATAGTGTGCAAGGAGATAAAGAGAATGATGAAAGAAAGCGGGACACAGTACAGCGACTTCGCCATACTATACCGCACCAATGCACAGAGCCGCTCTTTTGAGGAAGCATTCAGAAAGGCAAATGTGCCATACCGGATTTTCGGAGGACTGAGCTTTTACCAGCGCAAGGAGATAAAAGACGTGATTGCATACTTCCGGCTTGTGGCAAACCCGAACGATGAGGAAGCATTGAAACGCATTATAAACTATCCGGCAAGGGGAATCGGAAATACCACACTCGGCAAGATAACAGAAGCGGCAACAGCCAAAGGGGTGAGCCTCTGGGCGGTGATATCTTCGCCGGCAAGAAGCGGACTCCAGGTGAGCCGCGCCACAATGGGCAAGCTGGAAGCCTTTCGCACGCTGATAGCCGACTTTATGCAGCGACTTGCCACTGACGATGCCTATACCCTGGGATATGACATAATAAAACAGAGCGGCATCGCAGCCGACCTTTATGCCGACAAGGAGCCGGAAAGCGTGGCGCGACAGGAAAACCTTGAGGAATTTCTGAACGGAATGCAAGACTTTGTGGAGGGACGCAAGGAAGATGCAGCACAGGCCGGCAACATCTTGCTCACCGATTTCCTGCAAGAAGTGTCATTGCTCACCGACCTTGAAAGCGGTGAGGATGACGACACGAAAAAAGTGAACCTCATGACCATACACAGTGCCAAGGGACTGGAATTCCCCAATGTGTTCATCGTTGGACTGGAGGAAAACATATTCCCGAGTCCGATGGCGTGCAATTCCCAGCGTGAACTCGAAGAGGAGCGCCGACTGCTGTATGTGGCAATAACGAGAGCCGAAAAGAACTGTATGCTCACCTGTGCGCGCAACAGATACCGCTACGGCAAAATGGAATTCGACACGCCGAGCCGTTTTATAAAGGATATAAACCCGATGCTGCTCGAAGTGAGCGACTTTACGGACAAAACGGCAGGAGCGTATAGCAGCAGATACCAAAACTCGCGTCCCGTGGCAACACAGTTTATTGCCGACCCAATGGAACGGAAGGTGCGCCACATCGACGACACATATCATTTCAGAAAAACGGTAAATAAACCCTTTGCTCCAGTCAGCACGCCATCGGCACCACATGCCGCTCAGACAACAACCGCTGTTGCTGTTGGCGGAATGACAACCGGCACCATGGTGGAACACACGCGTTTCGGCATCGGCACCGTTGAGAGAATCGAAGGCGAAGGCGAAAATTGCAAGGCAACCGTGAATTTTAAAAATGTAGGCACAAAACAGCTATTGCTCAAATTTGCAAGGTTGAAAATAATAAAGTAGGAAACATTTCAAAATGGCAAGAAGATTAAGAAAGAAAAGAGTGTTCTTCCTGATACTTGTGCCCTGTCTTATAGTATATACGGCTATGAGGCAGTGCTCTTCGTGTGGAAACAAAACAGACAGAAAAACAAATCCCGTGAGTCGCGTGCATCTCAATGATACACTGACCAACAGCATGTCTGACGCTCCGCAGCTCGAGGAAATGGAAACAACCCTGAAAAGATATTTTGAGCGATGGGAACTGAATGGCGCTGCCATAGCAATTTCACGCAACGACTCTCTGCTTTATGCCAAAGGATTTGGCTGGGCAGACAAGGAACGCGGCGTGGAGATGCAACCCACGCAGCTGATGCGTCTCGCCTCTGTGTCGAAACTGCTCACTGCCGTGGGGATAATGAAACTGGCGGAGAACCATGTGCTGAATCTTTCCGACCATGTGTTTGGACCAAAGGGAATACTCTGCGACACGGCTTTCACAAACGTGATAAAAGACAAACGCTATTTCGATATTACCGTGGAGCAGCTGTTGCGCCACAAGGCGGGATTCACCACAGGAGCCGGCGACCCGATGTTTTCCACCAGATATATAATGATGCAAAACCATCTCGCCACTGCGCCCGACCACCACACGCTGATGAAAATCTTGCTCAAACGGCAACTTGGATACACGCCGGGCACTGCAAAGCGATATTCAAACGTGGGCTACACGCTGTTGTCGATGATTATCGAGAAGAAAACAAAAATGTCTTACGAGAACTTTATGCGCCACTTTGTCTTCGAACCGGCAGGGTGCTATGACTTTCATATCGCAGGAAACTATTATAAGGACCGTCGCAAGAACGAGGTGAAATATTATATGCATAAAGGGTCGGAACCTGTATACGAATACAACAATAGCGGTAGGATGGTGGAGAAATGCTACGGCGAAAACGATATTCCGCGCCTTGCCGGGGCTGGAGCCTGGTGTGCTTCTGTGGCGGAACTGTCGAAATTCGTGGCATCAATAGACTTGCTGCCCGGGGTGCCCGATATACTCAGTCGTGAGTCGGTGGAATTCATGACGCGCGAGATGCCCGACCATGATTTCTCCATAGGCTGGAATTTCTGTCCGAAGGGAAAACCATGGATACGCACCGGATCGCTTTCCGGCACGAGTGCCATCGTGTTGCGCTATCCTGACGGAGAAAGTTGGATTCTTGTTACCAACACGAGCACATGGAAAGGGCACGGATTCTCAAACGATACAATGCGGCTGTTTGAAAAACTGAGGCAGAAGTACAGCAGCAAAATGCCTAAGCGCAATCTCTTCTTCTGAGTTATGTGTCAGAGGACAGACCAACAACAGTCGTGGCATGAAAAGTAATGTTTATGTGAAAAACTTTTGTCGTTTGAAAATAAAAAAGTAGATTTGCACGTAAATTTAAAAAAACACAGTGATTATGAAAGCAATTAAAACAGAAAAGGCACCGGCTGCCATTGGACCTTACAGCCAGGCAATCGAAGTAAACGGATTCGTCTTCGCTTCCGGACAGATACCATTGAACCCTGCCACAGGAGAATTCGTGAAAGGCGGAATAAAGGAGCAGACAAGACAGGCGCTGACCAACGCACGCGAAATATTGCGCACAGCAGGACTGGATATGAGCAACGTTGTGAAAACATCTGTTATGCTGGCCGACATAAAATATTTTGGCGAAATGAACGAGGTATATGCCGAATTCTTCAACGAGCCATTCCCCGCACGTTCGGCTTTTGCCGTGAAAGACCTACCGAAAGGAGCCTTGGTGGAAGTGGAATGCATTGCGGCAAAATAAATTGAGTGCAGAATAATGAAAGACTCTGTAATTATCGTGAGCGGCGGAATGGACAGCATTACGCTGCTCTATGATTTTAAAGACCGTATAGCCCTTGGCATTTCATTCGACTACGGCAGTAACCACAACGCCCGTGAGATTCCTTTCGCCAAGATGCATTGCGAGAGGTTGGGCATCAGGCACATTACAATCTCGTTGGATTTTATCCACCAGTATTTCAAGAGCAGTCTGCTTGAGGGTGCCGAAGCAATACCCGAGGGACATTATGAGGACGAGAATATGAAATCCACCGTTGTGCCGTTCCGCAACGGCATAATGCTCGCCATTGCCGCGGGCATCGCCGAGAGCAACGGGTTGGCACACGTAATGATTGCCAACCACGGTGGCGACCATGCCATTTATCCTGACTGCCGTCCGGAATTCATCAATGCCATGAGCAGTGCAACGAAGGCTGGTTCATACAATGGTGTTACCGTTGTTGCCCCGTATACCGATATATCGAAAACTGACATAGCGCTGAAGGGCAAAGAACTTGGTATTGACTACACGGAAACGTGGTCGTGCTATAAGGGCGGAGAGAAACACTGCGGAAAGTGTGGCACGTGTGTGGAGCGGAAAGAGGCTCTGCATAATGCCGGAATAGAAGATTTGACGGAATACGAGGAATAGGGAAAAACGGAATACGAGGACATGAAGAATTAAATACGGAGTATTGGCAGAATGTGAAGAATCTGCTTGATACGAATGGGGACGGTGCCGAAGGGTAGGGCATAGCCCTTAGTCCCTTCGGAAAATGTCGCGTGTATAAACCTTCTCCTTTACGTCGTCAAGACACATGTCATAGCGGTTGGCGATGATGGCATGGCTCTGTTTCTTGAAGACGTCAAGATTATTGACAACCCTGCTGCCGAAAAATGTTGTGCCGTCGGCGAGTGTCGGCTCGTAGATTATCACCTCGGCGCCCTTTGCCTTGATGCGTTTCATTATTCCCTGTATTGCCGACTGGCGGAAATTGTCGCTGTTGCTCTTCATAGTAAGGCGGTAGACACCGATGATACAGGCATCAACCTTGGCGCCATACTGATTGTTTTCCGAATATCCGTACCATCCGGCACGGCGCAAAACAGCATCGGCTATATAGTCCTTTCGGGTGCGGTTGCTTTCAACGATTGCCTCGATAAGGTTTTCTGGCACATCGGCATAATTGGCAAGCAGTTGCTTGGTGTCTTTAGGCAGACAATAGCCACCGTAGCCAAACGAAGGGTTGTTGTAATGGGTTCCGATGCGCGGGTCAAGACCTACACCATCTATTATGGCTCTTGTGTCGAGCCCTTTCATCTCGGCATACGTGTCAAGTTCATTGAAATAGCTGACGCGCAAGGCAAGATACGTGTTGGCAAACAGCTTCACTGCTTCGGCTTCCTTCATTCCCATAAACAAACACGGAATACCCTTGTTTTCGAGAGGAGAAAGTGGAGCAGAAAGCGGGGAGTGAGCTACAGACTGATTTCCTATTGCACCTTCTACAAGAAGTTGCGAGAATGTTTTGGCTGCCTCCTTCATCTTGTCCACATCAGTAACCGACTCTATCGCCTTGTTTTCTTCGGCATACTCCGGACGGGAGATGATTTTTGGGTAGCCAACGATTATACGGCTCGGGTAAAGGTTGTCGTAAAGCGCTTTGCTCTCACGGAGAAATTCAGGAGAAAAGAGAAGGTTAAACTGTCTTATGCCTTTCTTTGCATATCTCAAATAGAGACTGCGGGTATAACCCACTGGGATTGTACTCTTGATCACCATCACAGCATCGGGATTCACCTCAAGCACCAGGTCGATGACTTCTTCCACATGGCTCGTGTCAAAGTAGTTCTTCACCGGATCGTAGTTGGTAGGAGCAGCAATCACCACGAAGTCCGCATCCTTATATGCCGCTCTGCCGTCAAGGGTAGCCTTGAGGTTCAAGTTTTTCTCTCTCAGGTATTTCTCTATATATTCATCCTGTATAGGTGAAATACGCTTGTTCAGTTTTTCCACTTTTTCCGGAATAACATCAACCGCCATAACCTGGTGATGTTGCGACAAGAGAGTGGCAATGCTGAGTCCCACATAGCCTGTTCCGGCAACAGCAATCTTTATATCGTCAAAATCTTTCATCTATTCTTTATAAAATTTTTCCCCTTGCGTGGGAATAAAACAATAACAGTTGTTTCGTTCAGCGAATTTACATCATTTTTCTGTAGTAAACAAATATGGATGGAATTATTTTTGATAATTAGTAAAACTGCCGACATTCATGGCATGTCTGGGAGGCATCTTTAAATAGTAAAGAATGTATTTCGGAAAAGAAAACAAGTGGTATTATTTTGCTTTCCGCCACATTTGCACTGCCTTTCCTCTATAAAACAAAAAGGTTTTTATTATAACTGGCTTATAATTCGGAAATTTTATCTAAATTTGCAAAGATAATGCAACTTTAAATAGAGACAATGAGAAAATCATTAATACGTTTCCTTTGGGGATTTCTTGCTTTCATTACCGTGGGGGCATTTTTCGTATTCGTGGCTATATGGAACGGATGGATTGGATATATGCCCGATGTGGAAGATCTTCACAATCCTATAAGTCGGTACGCCTCGCAGGTGTATACTGCAGACGGTAAACTGCTGGGAACTTACAATATGAACAGGGAGAACAGAATTCATGTGGACTACAATAACCTTTCGCCGTTTCTCGTGAAGGCTCTTGTTGCCACAGAAGATGAACGTTTCTATGAACATTCTGGAATAGACTTTATCGCTTTGGGACGCGCAATAATAAAACGCGGACTCTTGGGACAGGTGAGCGCCGGCGGTGGTTCTACAATTACGCAGCAGCTCGCCAAACAGCTTTATTCAAACACAGCCGAAAGTACCTCTGAACGCCTTTTGCAAAAGCCGATAGAGTGGGTAATAGCAATAAAGCTGGAGAAGTATTATACAAAGGAGGAAATAATTACAATGTACCTGAACTATTTTGACTTCCTCCACAATGCAGTGGGTATAAAGAATGCGTCGAATGTGTATTTTGGTAAAGAACCGAAAAATCTTACGCTTGATGAGGCTGCCACCTTGATAGGACTGTGCAAAAATCCGTCGTTTTTCAACCCTGTAAGATATCCCGACAGATGTCGCGAAAGGCGTAATGTCGTTCTCGGACAGATGCTCAAGGCTGGATATATCACGCAGAGTGAGTATGACACGAATGCAAGAGAGACGCTCGCTCTGAATTTCCACCGCTCTGACCATAAGGATGGGATGGCCACATATTTTCGTGAATTCCTCCGTCAGTATATGATGGCACAAAAGCCGGAACCTGCCAATTATCCTTCGTGGAATAAGGTGCAGTATTCCATTGACTCAACGGCTTGGGCAACAGATCCTCTTTATGGATGGTGTAACAAAAATACAAAGAAAAACGGTGAACCGTATAATGTGTATACTGACGGACTTAAAATCTTTACCACAATTGATTCTCGCATGCAGCGATATGCAGAAGATGCAGTGCGGCGGCATGTGGGAGGCTTCCTTCAGCCGGAATTCTCAAAAGAAAACAAAGCAAAGCCTAATGCTCCGTTTACCAATGCTCTGAAGCCTTCTGAGGTTCGCTCTATACTCGACCGCTCCATGCGCCAAAGCGACCGATATAGAATGATGAAGGCACAGGGTGCAACCGATGAAGAGATACGGGCAGCCTTTAAACGACCAACGGAAATGACGGTATTTACTTACCACGGAGACATTGATACCGTTATGTCGCCCATGGATTCCATACGCTATGTCAAGTCGTTCCTAAGAGCAGGATTTATGAGTATGGACCCGCGCAACGGAGCAGTCAAGGCATATGTGGGTGGCATAGATTTTTCGCATTTTAAATATGATATGGTGACATTGGGTAGAAGACAGGTGGGTTCAACCATAAAGCCTTTCCTGTATGCGCTCTCAATGTCTAACGGAATGTCGCCATGCGACAAGGTTTGCAACGTGCCGCGGCGTTACGGCAACTGGGCACCGCGCAACAGTTCACGCTCGCGTATCGGGCAGATGGTAACTTTGAAATGGGCATTGTCGATGTCAAACAACTGGGTCTCTGCCGATTTGATGAGTCGAATAAATCCGCACGACTTTCTGCACACATTGCGCGACTTTGGCATAAATACCTATGGCATATATCCGTCGATAGTGCTCTGTCTCGGCCCTAATGAGGCGTCGGTGTCGGAAATGGTGAGCGCATACTCCACATTTGCAAACCATGGAATTCATACTTCGCCGATGTTCGTGTCGAAAATAGAAGACAGCGATGGAAACGTAGTGGCAAACTTCCAGCCCAGAATGAACGAAGTGATAAGTGAGGAGAGTGCCTACAAAATGCTCGAAATGCTTATGGCTGTGATAGATCAAGGAACTGGCGGACGCATACGTTACAAATATAACCTGAACTGTCCGATGGGAGGAAAGACCGGTACTACAAACCGCAATGCCGACGCATGGTTTATGGGATTCACGCCTTCGCTTGTGAGCGGATGCTGGGTTGGCGGGGAAGACCGCGACATCCACTTCGACTCAATGCGTATGGGACAAGGTGCTACTATGGCTCTGCCTATATGGGCATATTACATGCAAAAGGTGTTTGCCGACCGCTCGTTGGGATATGACCCAGAAGAGAAGTTTGATATACCGGAAGATTTCAATCCTTGTGTTTCTGAAGACGACGGGGCGGGAAAATACAGTATCGAAGACGTTTATGAATAATACTGGGAACAGTTTGCAGTTGGAAATATAGTTTGAATCCAAATTCACTATATTTCCAACTTTTCTTTATAATGGGTATGTATAAATGAAAAAATATGCGTACCTTCGCACTTGAATAACAAAAAAAACATAACAACGGTATATGGAAAAACATGATTTTGTAACAATTGCCGATTTGTCAAAGGAGAAAATCCTTTATCTAATACAAATGGCAAAAGAGTTCGAAATGCACCCCAATCGTGAAATTCTAAAGGGCAAGGTAGTGGCGACGCTATTTTTTGAACCTTCCACCAGAACACGGTTGAGTTTTGAAACAGCGGCCAACAGGCTTGGCGCAAAAGTTATCGGATTCTCTGATGCTAAAGTGACCAGTGCCACGAAAGGTGAAACCCTCAAGGACACAATACTTATGGTTTCAAACTACGCTGACGTAATTGCTATGAGGCACCACATCGAAGGAGCCGCACAGTATGCGTCTGAAATTGCACCGATTCCTATTATCAATGCCGGCGACGGTGCCCATCAACATCCCTCGCAGTGCATGCTCGACCTTTACTCCATATACAAAACTCAAGGAACACTTGAAAATCTTGACATCTATCTTGTAGGTGACCTTAAATACGGACGCACAGTTCACTCTCTAATTATGGCGATGCGCCATTTTAATCCCACTTTCCACTTTATCGCTCCAAAAGAACTTGCAATGCCCGAAGAATATAAACTTTATTGCAGGCAGCACAATATCAAATTCGTGGAGCACACCGATTTCAACGAAGACATCATTGCCGGAGCCGACATTCTGTATATGACTCGTGTTCAGAAAGAACGTTTTTCCGACCTTATGGAATACGAAAGAGTGAAAAATGTTTATATCCTGAAGAAGAACATGCTTGGCAAGGCACGGCAGAACATGAAGATAATGCATCCGTTGCCAAGAGTAAACGAAATTGCCTATGACGTGGACGAAGATTCGCATGCATACTACATACAGCAGGCGCAGAACGGACTGTATGCAAGAGAGGCGATTATCTGCGATGTCTTGGGATATACTCTCGACGATATAAGGAACGACAAAACTATTATAGGTTAAACTTTTAATCATCAAAGATAATGAGTAAGAAAGAAAGACTTGTTGCCGCAATCGAAAACGGCACCGTCATCGACCATATTCCTGCCGAAAAGGCTTATGCCGTGGCAACACTGCTCGGCCTGCAGACACTCTCCCAACCAGTTACCATAGGTTACAACTACCCGTCAAAGAAACTTGGCAAAAAGGGTATAATAAAGGTAGAGAACAAATTCTTTACCGACGAGGAGATTTCCCGGCTTTCGGTTGTTGCGCCTAATGTGGTGCTCAATGTTATCCGGGACTATGAGGTGGTGGAGAAAAAAACCGTTACCACACCCGACAAACTCTGTGGCATAGTGAAGTGCAACAATCCTAAGTGTATTACGAACAACGAGCCTATGCAGACTATTTTCCATGTGATAGACAAAGAGAACGGATTGATAAAATGCCACTATTGCGACAAGGAGCAAAATATCAATCACGTGAAGCTCGTGTAAAAAAACTTTTGCAGACATCAAGACAATAACATACGTTTAATCCTTTATCCTAAAAACAAAAATGAAAAAAGACCAAGAGATTTTCGACCTTATCGAAAGAGAACACCAGCGACAGCTGAAGGGTATGGAACTTATCGCATCCGAAAACTTCGTAAGCGATGAAGTGATGCAAGCAATGGGCTCTTGCCTGACCAACAAATATGCCGAAGGGTATCCCGGAAAACGCTACTACGGAGGATGCGAAGTGGTAGACGAAGTGGAAACGCTGGCTATTGAAAGGGTAAAGAAACTCTTCGGGGCTGAATATGCCAATGTGCAGCCTCACTCCGGAGCTCAGGCTAATGCTGCCGTTTTGCTCACGGTGCTGAATCCCGGCGATACTTTTATGGGACTTAACCTTGCACATGGCGGACACCTGTCTCACGGTTCTGCGGTGAATACATCGGGTATTCTGTATAAGCCTGTTGGCTATAACCTGAACAAGGAAACCGGACGGGTGGACTATGACGAGATGGAGCGCCTTGCCATTGAACACAAACCGAAACTGATTATCGGCGGCGGTTCTGCATATAGCCGCGAATGGGATTACAAGCGTATGCGCGAGATTGCCGACAAGGTGGGGGCCTTGCTTATGATAGATATGGCTCATCCTGCCGGACTTATTGCTGCCGGATTGCTCGACAATCCTGTGAAATATGCACATATCGTTACTTCAACAACCCACAAAACCTTGCGCGGTCCGCGTGGAGGAATTATCCTGATGGGCAAGGATTTTGAGAATCCATGGGGAAAGACCACGCCGAAGGGACAGATAAAGATGATGAGCCAGTTGCTCAACAGTGCCGTGTTCCCGGGAGAGCAGGGCGGTCCGTTGGAGCATGTCATAGCTGCCAAGGCTGTGGCTTTTGGCGAAGCATTGCAGCCTGAGTTCAAGGAATGGGCTTTGCAGGTGAAGAAGAACGCAGCGAAACTTGCCGAGGAACTTATCAAGCGCGGTTTCTCTATCGTGAGCGGCGGAACCGACAACCACAGCATGCTTGTGGACTTGCGCACGAAATATCCGGAACTCACTGGAAAGGTTGCCGAGAAGGCTCTTGTGGCTGCCGACATTACAGTAAACAAGAATATGGTGCCTTTTGATACGCGCAGTGCGTTCCAGACTTCGGGTATCCGACTTGGAACTCCGGCCATAACGACACGTGGTGCAAAGGAAGACCTGATGGTTCTTATCGCCGAGCTTATCGAGACTGTTCTTAACGACCCGGAGAACGAGGAAGTTATTGCAGCTGTGCGCAAACGCGTAAATGAGACGATGAAGAATTATCCAATCTTTGCTTATTGATTATGGGACTGGCAATTTTCCGGCAGAGACTTTCTGTTGAATTGCCAATAATCAGATGTGGTTTTCTGTTTTATAACAGTGAAACAGAAGATTAGAAAATATAAAAAGACTTCCGGACTTGGGCTAAAACAAATGCCTTATGGTCCAGAAGTCTTTTGTATATTGTCAGGCAAGCTCTTCGTCTACCGTGAGCTTGAGCTTTTCTACACAAGAAATGCCGGTGTATTCCTGAACAGGAAGTTCGCCGCGCAGCGCCCCGAGTGCATTGAAAGCAAGAGATTTCATTTCGTTCTCGCCCGGCATAACAACAATGGGAGCCAGATAGTCAATCTGCTTTTTTATCCCTTCAACACAGAACTTGCTGTGGGCAATTCCGCCAGTAAGGATTATGGCATCAACTTGTCCAGCAAGTGCCACATACATTGCGCCGATTTGCTTTGCCACGGTGTAGAGCATAGCTTCAACCAGTGTGGAGTAAGGCTCTTCGCCTTTTTCAGCCTTGCTGTCAATTGTCACCATATCGTTGGTTCCAAGATATGCCACCAGACCACCTCTGCCGTGAATCATTTTCCGTATTTCGCGGTCGCTGTATTTCCCGCTGAAACACATGTTTACCAATGCTTCTGCCGGAACCGTTCCGGCGCGTTCTGGAGATATCGGGCCTTCGCCGTTAAGGGCGTTGTTCACGTCGATTACTCGTCCATGACGGTGTGCGCCTATTGAAATTCCGCCGCCCAGATGAGCCACGATAAGGTTCAGATCTTCGTATTTCTTGTCTATCGACGCGGCATACTGCCTCGACACGGCTTTTTGGTTGAGAGCGTGGAATATAGATTCGCGTTCCAGTCCGGGAATGCCGCTTATGCGTGCCCTTGTGTCAAACTCGTTCACCACTACAGGGTCGGCTATGTATGCCGGACAATCGCATTTGCGTGCAATCTCGTCGGCGATGAGAGCCCCGAGGTTGCAAGCATGTTCGTGCGAAGCCGCCAACAGGTCTGTTTTCATCTTTTCGTTTACGAGATACACGCCTCCTCTCATCGGGCAAAGCAGACCGCCGCGCCCTATGACGGCGTCGAAATCCAACTTGATGTTTTCTTCTTCAAGCTTTTTCAGTATGAAGTCCCTCCGGTATTCATATTGATCTATGATGCGGTGAAACTTGGCAAGTTCGTCAAGCGGCAAGTGAGCACCGCCAGTCCACACGGGTTTGTCGTCGTGAAAGATTGCCAGTTTTGTTGATGTGGATCCAGGGTTAATAACAAGTATCTTCATTCTTTGTTTCTTTGTCAGTTGCGTTTGCTGTTATTTTTTGTGCGACAGGCATGCCAGTGCCAAACTATTGAATTTCGACTCGCCACTGTCGGCTCTTGACGCCACAACGATAGGGGCTGTGGTGCCATAAAGCATACCGGCTGTTTGTGCGTTTGCAAAAAGGGTTATTGTCTTGTAGAACACGTTGCCGGCCTCGATATTCGGGAAAATAAGAGCATCGGCATTTCCTACAACTGGCGACGAAATGCCTTTTATCTCGCCGCTGTGCTTGTCGCAAGCGGTTTTCACGTCCATTGGTCCGTCTACTGCCACATTGCCGTATTTTCCGCAGGCAGCATCTTGCTTGAGCTTTTCGTAACTTAATGTGTGAGGAAATTTCTCGCTCACTTTTTCAGTGCAGTGTATCAGCGCGACGTGCGGACATTCTGTTCCTAGATTTCGGCACACGTCTGCCACATATCCCAGTATGGCGCAGAACTGTTCTTCTGTGGGTCGCGGAATCACGGCAGCATCCGAGAACACGAGCAATTTGCTGTATGCCGGAATCTGTGCCACGGTTACGTGGGTCATAACTTTGCCCCGTTCGAGCAGTCCGTGCTCTTTGTTGAGCACGGCGCGCAACAGGTTGTCGGTGTTTATTGTGCCTTTCATCAATACTTCAGCCTTGCCTTCCCTTACTAGGCTTACGGCCATTGCTGCTGCAGCGTCGGGCGTTTCTGTTTCGGTCACGGTGATGTGTGAAGGGTATTTTTCCTTTAGCGTGTCGATGAACGTTGCCCTTTTTCCTCCTGTAATGAGTTGGAAGTCGGCAATCTGCTCCTCAAGAGCCCTGTTTATCACATATTCTGTATGTGAATCGTCAGGACATACAAGTGCCACTTGCTTT
The DNA here is from genome assembly GCA_934219025.1 of uncultured Prevotella sp. Classification (GTDB taxonomy): domain Bacteria; phylum Bacteroidota; class Bacteroidia; order Bacteroidales; family Bacteroidaceae; genus Prevotella. The sequence continues at coordinate 27,715 of CAKQDG010000009.1, forward strand.
CTCTCTCCCAGTGAGCGCAGATGGCTGATTATTGTATTGAAATTGTTAATTGTTCGCATAAAAGTTATAATTTTTTTGCTCACTTTGTATGTTGCGTGTGCAAAAATACATATAACGCAGTTTTCTTCAAAGAAAAATTACACAAAACTTCTGTTAATGTGCATACAAAGCGACTTATAGTAAATAAAAACAGAAATATAGAACATTGTTTGGTTGTGGCTTTTATGAAAAAACGGTTTCAATTTGTGAGCTAAAGCCCTTTTGAGACTTTTTTCATACATCAGTCTATTCTTTTTCTACTTTTATTTTGGATAAACTTTTCGATGTAGAGTGATATTGTAAGTTGGTATAAAACTATTGTATCGCTTTGAGTTTTTGTTAGCCACCGAATGTCGTAATGCGCAGTACCAAAATCGTATTGCATGTTGGTACTGAGAGTTCAGCATAGCTGCACTCCAGGCAAAGCACAGCTTGACGAAGGGTAAAGCATTGCTTTGCTTATTTAAAGCAGCGCTTTGCTTTCCAGAAGTTACGCTTGATTGTTGTGAAAGTTGTCTTGGTATAATATTACGTCTTTCTTTTTGTCAAGTTTTTGGACTTAATACCTATTTTTATTTATAAATACATCTTTTAGATAAGTGATATGTTGTTTGCATAGTCGCAAAATATAAGTAAAATATGTGTTATTATTGCTTTTTGTTATAAAAATGTTGTGTAGGTACACAATAATTACTATTTTTGCAATTCATAACGAAATAAATGTTGTGGCAAGCATATTTGTCGCGAGTTTACGTAAAAGTTGAAACAACCGTAATTTGAAATATATGAAGGTATTGAAATTTGGAGGAACCTCGGTAGGTTCCGTAGACAGTATCAAGAGCTTGAAGAAAATCGTTGAGAGCCAGAGCGAACCCCTCATCGTGGTGGTAAGCGCACTTGGCGGAATCACCGATAAGCTCATCGCCACGTCTAAGCTGGCAGTATGCGGCGACAAGTCGTATAAAGCAGAGTTTGAGGAAATGATGAAGCGCCATCACGACATGATTGATGCTATCATTGACGACAGTGAGAAACGAGGCAATCTTACAAGAGTGGTAGACAACCTGTTTGAAGAATTACGGTCGATTTATTACGGAGTGTATCTTATCCACGACTTGAGCCCCAAGATTCAGGCGGCCATCGTGAGCTATGGCGAGAGGCTCAGCAGCCACATCGTTGCTACGCTCATAGATGACGCCAAGCGTTATAATTCGCGCGATTTCATAAAGACCGTGAACAAGCACGGCAAGAATGTGCTCGACAGCGAACTGACCGTAAAGCTCGTGAAGGAAACTTTCAGCGACAGAACAAAGACGGCCGTTGTGCCCGGATTTATCAGCACCGACAGAGATACTGGCGAGATAACAAATCTGGGTAGGGGCGGAAGCGACTACACGGCGTCTATCATTGCCGCCGCGCTTGATGCCGACTCGCTTGAGATATGGACCGATGTGGACGGATTTATGACAGCCGACCCGAAGGTGATCCATTCAGCCTATACGATAAGCGAATTGAGCTATGTAGAGGCAATGGAGCTGTGCAACTTCGGGGCAAAGGTGGTTTACCCGCCTACGATATATCCCGTATGCGTGAAGAATATACCAATCAAGGTGAAAAACACCTTTAATCCCGAAAACCCCGGCACGACGATAAAAAGCCACGTGGAGGGCGACATAAAGCCAATCAAGGGAATTTCGAGTATCAAGGGCACCACGCTTATCACCGTAACGGGATTGTCTATGGTGGGAGTGATAGGCGTGAACCGCCGAATATTCACGGCACTTGCCGACAACGGCATTTCGGTGTTCATGGTGTCGCAGGCATCATCAGAAAACTCCACATCCATCGGTGTGCAGGACGTTGATGCAGAAGACGCGGTGAATGTGCTGAACAGAGAGTTTGCCAAGGAGATAGAAACCGGGGCCATGTTCCCGATGCACGCCGAGAGCGGACTTGCCACCATTGCCATCGTTGGCGAGAACATGAAACACACGCCTGGTATTGCCGGAAAACTCTTCGGTACATTGGGACGAAGCGGAATCAGCGTGATAGCCTGTGCACAGGGAGCTTCAGAAACAAACATCTCGTTTGTTGTGCATACAAAGTATCTGAGAAAAGCGCTCAATGTGCTTCACGATTCATTCTTCCTGAGCGAATACAAGGTGCTGAACCTTTTTGTGTGTGGAATAGGAACAGTGGGAGGAAATCTCATACAGCAGATAAAGTCGCAATATTCGGAGCTGATGGAGAAGCAGAGGCTCAAGCTGAATGTAGTGGGCATCGCGTCGAGCCACAATGCCATCTTCGACCGCAACGGCATCGACCTTGAAAATTACAGGCAGTTGCTGAAAGATTCGGAGCCAAGCGACACAACGCGGCTGAAAAAGGAGATAATCGGTATGAATATCTTCAACAGCGTGTTTGTGGACTGCACGGCAAGCAGCGATGTGGCAGAACTGTATCAGGACTTCCTTGACCACAATATATCGGTGGTGGCAGCCAACAAAGTGGCGGCATCGGGCGACTACGACAGTTACCGCAAGCTAAAAGACACGGCACTGAAGCGTGGCGTGAAATTCCTTTATGAAACAAACGTTGGTGCAGGACTACCTATTCTCGGAACGATAAAAGACCTGTGTAACTCTGGCGACAAAATACTCAAGATAGAAGCCGTGTTGAGTGGAACGCTCAACTTTATCTTCAATGAAATATCTGCCGATGTGCCATTCTCCGAAACTGTGCGCAGAGCCAAGGAGCAAGGATACAGCGAGCCGGATCCGCGTATCGACCTGAGCGGAAAAGACGTGATAAGAAAACTCGTGATCCTGACACGCGAGGCTGGATACAAAGTGGAGCAGGACGATGTGGAGAAACACTTGTTCATACCCAACGAGTTCTTCCAAGGCTCGATGGACGAGTTCTGGCAGAATCTGCCAAAACTTGACAGCGGTTTCGAGGAAAAGCGCAAGGTGCTCGAAAAGGAAAGCAAGCGCTGGCGCTTTGTGGCAAAGATGGAACACGGAAAGACAAGCGTGTCGCTCGAAGCCGTAGGACCGCATCATCCATTCTATATGCTCGAGGGGTCAAACAATATCGTGCTTCTCACCACCGAGCGCTACCGCGAATATCCTATGCAAATCCAGGGATATGGAGCCGGAGCCGGAGTTACGGCAGCCGGAGTGTTTGCAAACATTATGTCGATTGCAAATATCTAAAACATTGTAGATAAACCATTTAAAACAATACGCAATATGAAACATATAATAATATTGGGAGATGGTATGGCTGACCATAAAGTGGAAAGACTCGGCGGAAAAACCCTGTTGCAGTATGCCGATACACCATATATGGATATGCTGGCACGAAAGGGTAGGTGCGGCAGATTGATAACCGTGCCCGACGGATTTCATCCAGGCAGTGAGGTGGCAAACAGCTCAATATTGGGATACGACCAAAACAAAGTGTATGAGGGCAGAGGACCGCTCGAAGCTGCAAGCATAGGATACGACCTGCAGCCGGGCGACCTTGCGATGCGCTGCAATATAATATGTCTGGAAGACGGAAAAATTAAAAACCACCACGGAGGCCACCTTACGACAGAGGATGGCGACGTGCTGATAAAATGGCTTGACGAAAAACTTGGAAACGAAAATATAAAGTTTATTACAGGAATACAATACAGGCACTTGCTTATAATCAAAGGCGGAAACAAGCATGTGGACTGTGCACCGCCACACGACCATCCAAACGAGGAATGGAACGGACTGCTTGTGCGACCCGAAGAAAACTATGATTTCGCCCAAGATGCTGACGGACAATATTATATTGACGCCGACGGGAAAAAGAAAAAACGAATGTCGCCAGAGGAAACAGCCAGCTTGCTGAACAAGCTAATCATTGAGTCTCAGCAACTGCTTGCCTGTCATCCTCTGAACAAGGAGCGCAGCAGTAGGGGAGCAGACACGGCAAATTCAATATGGCCGTGGGGAGGCGGATACCGACCATCGATGAAGACCATTCCGGAAATGTTTCCGCAGGTAAAGCGCGGAGCCGTAATCTCGGCAGTAGACCTGATAAGGGGAATAGGACATTATGCCGGACTGAGAAACATTGTGGTGGAAGGGGCAACCGGACTTGCCGATACTAATTATGAAGGCAAGGCACAGGCTGCAATAGATGCCTTGCGCACAGACGATTTCGTTTTTCTGCACGTTGAGGCAAGTGATGAGGCCGGACACGACGGCGACCTCGAACTGAAACTCAAAACGATAGAAAACCTCGACCACAGACTTGTTGAGCCAATTTACAACGAACTGAAAACATGGGACGAACCCGTGTGCATTGCCGTGATGCCCGACCATCCCACACCGGTGGAAATCCGCACCCACGTGAAGGAACCGGTGCCGTTCATTATCTATTACCCGGGAATCGAACCGGATAACGTGGAGGTGTATGACGAACAGAGCTGCGTGGCAGGAGGTTACGGACTGCTCAGACTGCAACAGTTTATGGAAACATTTATGAAAATAGACAAATAGACAAGACATGAAATATTATAGCACAAACAAAAAAGCACCTGTAGCCTCCCTGCACGAGGCTGTGGTAAAAGGACTTGCCGCTGACAGCGGACTATATATGCCGGAATATCTTTATAAACTGCCACAGACATTTTTCGACAATATCCAGAATATGCCATTCAACGAAATAGCAAAAATCGTGGCAGCGGCATTCTTCTCGGAAGATGTGGAAAAAGATGCGCTCGACGCTATAGTTGACGATACTCTGCAGTTTGACTGCCCGGTGGCAAAGGTAACTGACAATATCTACAGTCTTGAACTTTTCCACGGACCAACACTTGCCTTCAAGGATGTTGGCGGAAGATTCATGGCTCGTCTGCTACAGTATTTCATACGCAAAGAAGGCAAGGAAGAAGTAAACGTGCTCGTGGCTACAAGTGGCGACACCGGGTCGGCAGTGGCAAACGGATTCCTTGGAGTGGAAGGAATACACGTGTATGTGCTCTACCCGAAGGGAAAAGTGAGCAAGATACAGGAAAGCCAGTTCACTACACTTGGCAAGAACATCACGGCAATAGAAGTAGACGGAGTGTTCGACGATTGCCAGGCACTTGTGAAGAAAGCCTTTATGGACAAAGAGCTTACCGCTCACATGAAGCTCACGTCGGCAAATTCCATCAATGTGGCCCGTTTTCTGCCGCAGTCTTTCTATTACTTCAATGCCTATGCGCGGATGAAGGAGATGAACAAAGCCGACGAACTGGTAGTGTGTGTGCCGAGCGGAAATTTTGGAAACATCACAGCCGGACTCTTTGCCCGTGAGATGGGCTTGCCTATAAAGCGCTTCATCGCTGCAAACAATGCAAACGACGTGTTCTACAAATATTTGCAGAGCGGCAATTATCAGCCAATGGCAAGCGTGCAGACGATAGCAAATGCAATGGATGTGGGCAATCCAAGCAATTTCGCACGTGTGCTTGACATGTTTGATGCTGACGTGGAGAAAATCCGCAGTGTCGTAAGCGGTGCAACATTCTCTGACTGTGAGATACGCGAAGTCATGAAAGAATGTTACAACCAGAACGGATACATTCTCGACCCTCACGGAGCTTGCGGATACCGTGCGCTGAAAGAAAATCTTGCTGAAGGCGAGACGGGAGTATTCCTGGAAACCGCACATCCGGCTAAGTTTAAGGAAACCGTGGAACAGGCTATAGGGGCAGAAGTGAAAATACCGGAACGGCTTGCAGCCTTTATGAAAGGCGAAAAGCAAAGTATAGAAATGCCTGCCGACTTTGTTGCTTTCAAAAATTATCTGATGAGCAAATAACACATGTTTATGTTTGTAGCCCTCTATACGGACGTGAAAAATATGTCGGTTAAACAAAAGTAAAAAAGTATATCCGACTAGCTAAGAGCCGTTAATGCTTGCCGAATGAGTGTTAAAAGAGAAGAAATCTTACTGACAAAATGGCGGTTTAACATTCTTTGCGTCTATATTTGCATCCGTAAAAACGATGACGGGTAGTTGGATTTTTTTTATACAATCCCACTGGGTCGTATCGTTGGCAAAAGAATAGAAAATACAAACATAAAGATATACAAAAATGAGAAATTTTTCAAACAAAATGGCAACGGCTTTGGCTGCAATGACACTGACCGTTGCCACACCAATGTTCACGGTGGCAAGCAATGCCGCCGTTCCAAGTCAGCCAGTTGATTTGACCTACGCTGCAGAAAAGGCTCTTCCTTCAGTGGTGCACATAAAATTCCTTCAGAACAGCAAAATCCAGACTGTTGATGTACAGTCGGATCCATTTGGCGACTTTTTCGACCCGTTCGGATTCTTCGGAAATCCTAACAGTGGAAACGGAGGAACACAAAAAAGAAAAGTGCAGACCCCAAAGAAAGAGGGAGCTGGTTCGGGAGTCATAATTTCTACCGACGGATATATTGTAACAAACAACCACGTTGTTGAAGGGGCGGACGAGCTTACCGTAACCCTTAATGACAACAAAGAATATTCGGCACGCATAATCGGTACGGATAAAACCACCGATTTGGCTCTTATAAAAATCAGTGCAACAAATCTTCCAGCTTTGCCTATCGGCGACAGCGACAAGCTGAAAGTGGGAGAGTGGGTACTTGCCGTGGGAAACCCCTTCAACCTCAACTCTACGGTTACAGCCGGAATCGTAAGTGCAAAGGCTCGTTCGCTTGGAGCCAACGGCATTGAGTCGTTTATACAGACAGATGCGGCAATCAATGCAGGAAACTCCGGCGGTGCACTGGTAAACACTCGTGGTGAACTCGTTGGCATAAACGCCATGCTTTATTCACAAACCGGTAGCTATAGCGGTTATGGTTTCGCTATTCCTACAACCATTATGAACAAGGTTGTTGCCGACTTGAAAAAATACGGAGTGGTACAGCGCGGATTGCTCGGAATACAGGGCATAAACGTGAACAACTACTTTGACCAGCAGAAGGAACAAGGCAAGGATATTGACCTCGGTACAATGGAAGGTATCTATGTGGCTAAAGTGGAAGATGGTGGTTCGGCTGCCGAAGCTGGCCTCAAAGAAGGTGATGTGATTACGGCAATAGACGGAAAGAAAGTCGTGAAAATGAGCGAACTTCAAGAATACCTCGTTAATAAGAGACCGGGCGACAAGGTGACAGTAACTTATCTTCGCAAGAAGGCAAAGAAGACTGCTACTATAACCTTGAAAAACGAACAGGGAAATACTAACATTGTGAAGGATGCCGACCTTGATGTACTTGGCGGAACATTCAGACCGGTAACGGAACAGGAGAAGAAAGACTTGAACATTTCATACGGACTCGTCGTTACGAAAGTAACAAACGGAGCAATGAAAGATGCCGCAGTCTACAAAGGCTTTATCATTCAGCAGGCCAACGATGCGCCAATGAAGACCGTAAATGATTTGCAGAAAGCCGTGAAAGATGCTTCGACAAGCAAAGATCCTGTACTTTACATCAAGGGTATTTCGCCGACAGGAAAGAAGGCATACTTTGCTGTAATGATTGATAAACAGTAAGCTTTAGGCTAACATAAGGCATTATTTGCCAAAACAAACAAAAGGTCTTGTTCCAACTTTGCATATGCAAAAGGAACAAGACTTTTTTGTTATTATATGAAAAAGTACACAATTTTATTCCATCTGAAACAAATTATATGGTTTTTAATTGCAAGAAACAATTATTTTATGTAGATTTGCAATCGGTATAATATGTGTTTGAAGTAACAAGACTTTTCGTCGTGGTGCGCAAATACTTTTTTACCCATGACATGACGAAACCACTTAAACTTTATTTTCTATGAGACAACTGAAAATCACAAAATCAATAACAAACCGCGAGAGTCAATCGCTTGACAAATACTTGCAGGAAATCGGACACGAAGAACTGCTTAGTGCTGACGAAGAAGTGGAACTCGCTCAGCGAATCAGAAAAGGCGACCGAAAAGCTTTGGAACGATTGACAAAGGCAAATTTGAGATTTGTTGTTTCTGTGGCTAAGCAATACCAAAATCAAGGACTAAGTCTTCCCGACCTGATAAACGAAGGAAACGTGGGACTGATTAAGGCTGCCGAAAAATTTGACGAAACACGCGGGTTCAAGTTTATATCCTATGCTGTATGGTGGATAAGACAGAGCATTTTGCAGGCGATAGCCGAGCAAAGCCGTATAGTTAGGTTGCCGCTGAATCAGGTTGGCTCAATGAACAAGGTGAACAAGGCTCTGAATAAATTTGAACAGGAAAATGAACGGAAAGCAAGTATTGACGAACTTGCAGAGAGGGTGGATTTGCCTGAAGACAAAATTGCAGAAGCTCTGAAAGTAAACGGCAGACACGTTTCGATGGATGCACCTTTTAGCGAGGGTGAAGACGGAAGTCTGATTGACGTTATGCCTAATGGGGATTCTCCAGAACCAGACAAGTCTCTTGTGCTTGAATCGCTGAGAGAAGAGATAAAACGGGCTTTGCTCACTCTAAACGAAAGGGAAAGAAAGGTTGTGGAAGCCTTCTTCGGCATTGACCAACCTGAAAAAACTCTTGAGGAAATTGGCGTCGAATATGGACTGACACGCGAAAGGGTGAGACAAATAAAAGAAAAAGCAATACGCAGATTAAGACATAGCACTCAGAACAAAATGCTAAAGTCTTTCTTGGGAAACTGATGACTATATTTTATAACTGAAACATTAGAGAGACAGAAAAGTGAATACAAATATGAAACTATACAAATTTTTGGTTGCAGTGTTGTGTATTGCAACCATTTCATGTGCTGTAACAGCAACGGCAAAAGAAAAGAAAGCAAAGAAAATGTATCTGTTTGGCATTGCCACATCGTTTAACGATTCTACTGCCTATTTTACACCAATTCAGGAAATAGATTCTGTTACAACTGCGGGCAAGACAAGCATATTGTCTAATAAGCAGGAATATTCTTTACAGCTGAAAAACTATTTCCAGAATCAAGGAGATATACATCGCACTTGTGTAACATTCAACAATGCAAGCAAGAGCAAACTGGAAAAAACTTATCAGCAACTGAAACAGAAATATCAGAAAAAATTCAACATGACGGTAAAAAACATAGAGAACACCGACTTCCAGTATCAGCGTGTTGTTATTGTACAGTAATTATTACAAAAAATAGATTTATGCTTTACCGCATTGCTGAACTTTTTTTGAAAATTTCTTTCTGTGATTCAATCATTAACGGTACGAATCTTATCCCATCGTTCCTGCCTTTTCGTGTGGATGAAAAGGAAATGGAGGGCAACGTATTCTTGGAACTTACTGTGGATGATACACTGAAACCAAGGCGCGAGAACCGTGAGCGGATAGGAAAATTTGATACAGGAAACGGGGATACCGTTGTTGATAGATTTCCTGACGGAGGATATCAGTTTATAATAAAGGATATTTTCGGAAATGAATGTTGCTTGTTGCAGGCTGAAAACGGATTCTCCAAGTGTAAATGTGCCCTCAATGGAGATTTCCAAATGAGACAATTTGGCTTGAACAATGCATTGATGCTTGCTTTTGCTTTTGCCGGTAGCGGATGTGACACATTGCTGATGCATGCTTCTCTCGTTAGAAATAATGGATTTGGTTATGCTTTTATAGCCAAAAGCGGTACAGGAAAAAGCACACAAGTAAGTAATTGGTTGAAATATATCCCAGATTGCGACTTGATGAATGACGATAATCCCGTGGTGAGGATTATTGACGGAGAAGCATTCGTTTATGGTTCGCCTTGGAGTGGTAAAACTCCGTGTTACCGTAATGTTAGGGCAAAACTTGGTGCAATAACAAGAATTAGCAGAGACAATAAAAACTGGATTGAGGAACTTAAACCAATAGAGGCTTTTGCTTCATTGCTTCCATCTTGCTCTTCCATGAAATGGGACAAGACTATTTATAACGCGCTTTGCAATATTGTAACTAAGATAATAGAAACAACGCATATATATACACTTCATTGCTTGCCTGACAAAGAGTCTGCAATAATTTGTCATAAGGCTATTGCAAGGAATTAAATTTTGTTTATGGAAAGCAGAAAAATACGTGTGAAAGAAAAACAATTTTCAAATGCGGCGTTTATACCGGAAATCGTGAAACTCCTTGACGAAGGGCATAGCGTGACTTTGTTGTTGCGTGGATACAGTATGCGTCCGTTTCTTGAAGATGGCAGAGACAAGGCTTTGCTTATAAAGGCGAAGAATCCTGTTGTGGGGGCCCCCGTGCTTGCAGAAGTAAGCACAGGACATTTTGTTCTTCATCGTATAGTTAAAATAAAGGGCGATGATGTTGTGTTGAGGGGCGACGGCAATGTTAGTGTAGAAAAGTGCAAGCTCTCTGACATCAAGGGTGAGGCGATAGGCTTTTATCGTAAAGGAAGAACATCGATTGACAAAACTAATGGTATTAAGTGGAACTTATATTCTTTTGTATGGACATTGCTACTTCCTTTAAGGCGCTATCTGCTTGCAATTTACAGACTAATACATAATAAAGATATACAATGAAAAAAAAGAAAGGATTTAATTTGCGCAATGTGTGTGGCGAGGAAATAATCGTTGCGGAGGGAAAAGAAAATATTGATTTCAGCAATATCATCAGTATGAATGAGACTTCAGCTTTTCTTTGGAAAAAATTGGATGATAATGATTTCTCGGTGGAGGATATGGCAAATCTTTTGACTGATGAATACGATGTTGACTATGCCACGGCTATAACCGACTGCAAGGAGCTTGTAGCTCTATGGAGCGAAGCTGGTATAATTGATTTATAGAATCGGTAGCCATGAAACTGTGCCTATCTCACTATTGTTGAATTTAGATTTATAATAAAAAAGATTATCTGTAAAGGTAATGTACAGATAATCTTTTTGTCGTAGTATACATAAAATATGCTATGCAGATTTTTATCTAAGTTTTGCCAGTTCGTCAGCCATTTGTATCTGTAGGTCATGAGCTTTCTGGGCTGCAACTTCGGCAAAGTCTTTACCGTTGCTTGCATATATAATACCTCGACTGCTGTTTATGAGTAGGCCGCAGTCTTTGTTGATGCCATATTTGCAAACTTCTTGCAGGCTGCCTCCTTGTGCTCCAACACCTGGTACAAGCAGAAAATGATTTGGAACAATGCGACGGATATCTTCAAACATTTTGCCTTGTGTGGCTCCGACAACATACATCATGTTTCCTTCGTTACCCCATTTCTGAGAAATGCGCAAAACTTTCTCAAAAAGGCGTTCCCCGTTTTTCTCTTCTGTGAACTGGAAGTCTTGTGATCCTTTGTTGCTTGTCAATGCAAGAAGAATTACCCATTTGCCTTCGTATTTCAGAAATGGTGTAACGCTGTCCTCGCCCATATATGGGGCAACTGTAAGAGAGTCAAGATTATACTCTTCAAAAAACGTACGTGCATACATGCTTGACGTATTGCCTATATCGCCACGTTTTGCATCGGCAATGATAAAGTGGTTGGGACAAACGCCCTTGATGTAGTTTATTGTTTTCTCAAAAGAGATAAGCCCTTTCACGCCAATGCTTTCATAAAATGCAAGATTGGGCTTGTAGGCAACGCAGTATTTTGCCGTCGCGTCGATAATTGCTTTGTTGAAGCTGAAAATAGGATCTTCTTCCGACAAAAGATGTTGGGGGATTTTTTTTATGTCGCTGTCAAGACCAACACACAGAAATGTTTTTTTATTGAAAATCTGTTTTATAAGTTCTTCTCTGTTCATTTTCTTACTAAAAAAATTATAATTCGTTTTCCTTCATTCTTTCGGCATTCTCGGCAACTGTAAGTGCATCAATCATGTCTTGGATGTTTCCGTTTAAGAAACCGTTCAGATCGTGGGTCGTATAGCCTATGCGATGATCAGTGACACGTCCTTGTGGAAAATTGTATGTGCGAATCTTTGCAGAACGGTCTCCTGTTGAAACAAGTGTCTTGCGGCGGTTGGCTATGTCGTCAATGTATTTCTGATGCTCGCGGTCATAAATGAAAGTACGCAGTCTGGACAATGCACGCTCTTTATTTTTTGGTTGGTCGCGCGTTTCTGTACATTCTATGAGAATTTCTTCCACTTCCCCCGTATTGGGGTTTTTCCACGGATAACGCAAGCGCACTCCCGACTCAACTTTGTTCACGTTCTGACCACCGGCTCCACTGCTTCGGAATGTATCCCACTTTATATCTCCTTCATTTATATTTACTTCAAATTTGTCTGCTTCAGGAAGTACGGCAACTGTTGCTGCAGATGTGTGCATCCTGCCTTGCGTTTCCGTAGCAGGTACACGTTGTACACGGTGTACACCTGATTCATATTTCAATGTGCCGTATACGCTGTCGCCACTCACAGCAAAGTCGATTTCTTTATAACCGCCAACGGCTCCTTCGCTGACGCTTGTTATAGAAACACTCCAGCCTTTTGATTCGCAGAATCTTTTGTACATGGCAAACAGGTCGCCGGCAAATAGGGCTGCTTCATCGCCGCCTGCTCCAGCTCTGATTTCCATCTGAACATTTTTAGAGTCTTCTGGATCTTTCGGAACAAGGGCAATTTTTATTTCCTCTTCGATTTTTGGTTGCAGTTCTTCATTGGCTTGAAGTTCTTCTCTTGCCATTTCCTTCAAGTCTGCATCACTTTCGTTTGCGAGGATGTCTTTTGCTTCTTTTATAGAATTCAAGCAATTTATATACCTTTTGCGGGCATTCATTATGTCGCCTAAATCTTTATATTCCTTTGTAAGCTTGACATAGCGTTGCTGGTCGGATATTACATCAGGATCGGTAATGAGAGTTGATACTTCTTCGTATCTGCTTTCAAGTCCATTGAGCTTTTCTAATATGTTGTTATTGTCTGGCATCTTTTTATTTTGTAGAATTAATATTCAAAGGTTCCATATTCTGATTTTATTGTCAAGCTTCGCTTCCCTTCTTCTATGCGACCGATAATTTGGGCATCGATATTAAAGCTTTTACTGATTTCAATGACTTTTTCGGAAACTTCCGGTCTAACGTATATTTCCATACGATGTCCCATGTTAAATACTTTGTACATTTCTTTCCAGTCTGTTCCACTTTGTTCTTGGATTGTTTTAAACAAAGGTGGTACCGGGAACATATTGTCTTTTATAACACGGCAATTTTCATTTATGAAGTGAAGAACTTTTGTTTGTGCTCCGCCTGTGCAGTGTACCATTCCGTGTATTTCGGAACGCATCTCGTCAAGCATCTTTTTGATAACCGGTGCGTATGTGCGTGTGGGGGAGAGTACAAGTTTTCCTGCATTTATCGGACTTCCTTCTACTTTGTCGTCGAGTTTCTTGCTGCCGCTATATACAAGTTCTTCAGGAACTGCATGGTCGTAACTTTCCGGATATTTTTCCGAAAGGTATTTTGAGAAAACATCGTGGCGTGCACTTGTCAGTCCGTTGCTTCCCATTCCTCCATTATATTCTGTTTCGTAAGTGGCTTTGCCGAAGGATGCCAATCCCACAATCACGTCGCCTGGACGAATATTGGCATTGTTTATTACATCGCTTCGTTTCATGCGGCAAGTTACTGTAGAGTCTACGATTATGGTGCGAACGAGGTCTCCCACGTCAGCTGTTTCTCCTCCTGTAGGCCAAATGCCAATTCCCATATCCCGCATCTGTGCAAGCAATTCGTCCGTGCCGTTTATAATTGCGGAGATTACTTCGCCGGGGACGAGCATTTTGTTTCTTCCAATTGTGCTTGATACGAGGATATTGTCTACAGCTCCTACGCACAGTAAGTCGTCGGTGTTCATTACGATGGCGTCTTGGGCTATGCCTTTCCAAACGCTCAGATCTCCAGTTTCTTTCCAATACATGTAGGCGAGTGATGATTTTGTTCCTGCACCGTCTGCATGCATTATGTTGCAGTAGTCAGGGTCTCCGCCCAGCACGTCGGGTATTATCTTGCAAAAAGCCTGGGGAAATATTCCCTTGTCTATGTTCTTTATTGCATTGTGTACATCTTCTTTTGCTGCGCTTACACCACGCATCATATATCTATTAGACTTATCCATTATATATTATTTTTTTATATTTTATTTCTTTTCTTTTCCGTTCCAAAAATCCCAACTTGCAAATGCTTGTAACAGTAGCATTTCTATGCCGTTTTTTGTTTGAGCTCCGTTTTCTTTTCCTTTCTTCAAAAATAATGTTTGGTCGGGATTGTATATGAGATCATACAGAATGTTGTGGCTGTCGAGTGCCTCATATGGCAATTCTGGACATTCGTTGTAATGTGGGTACATTCCACATGGTGTACAGTTTACTATAACGTTGTATTCTTTTACAATATCAGGTGTTATGTTTTTGTACTGTATAGTGCCTGGTCGTTCGAATCTGCTTACTAATACAGTTTCCAATCCCAATGACTTTAGTCCGTAGTTGACAGCTTTGGATGCGCCTCCTGTTCCAAGGATAAGTGCTTTTTTATGGAATTTTTCCAACAGAGGCTCGATGCTTTTTGTAAAACCTATCACATCGCTGTTGTATCCCTTGAGTTCAGTCTCATCTCCTTTGTGCTCCACTCTTATCACGTTTACGGCACCGATAGCTCTTGCCTCTACGCTGATATAGTCGAGAAAGCTCAGCACTTTTTCTTTATACGGTATTGTAACGTTCAGTCCTCGGAGCTCTGGATTTGTTGCAAGAACTTCAGGTAGACTGTCTATGCTTGGAATGTCAAAGTTTATATACTCGGCATCAATGCCCTCGTTTTGGAATTTCTCATTAAAGAAATTCCTTGAAAAAGAATGTCCTAAGGGGTGTCCAATTATTCCGTACTTATCCATATAAAATTATTTAATTGCAGTATAACAAGTGCATATGCCAAATGTCAGTCGCTTGAAGTTTGCTTTCGAGAACCCTGTTTTTTTCAGAATTTCCACCATTGTTTCTCCTTGTGGAAAAGCTTCGATTGTGGCTATCAGATATTTGTATGCGCTTTTATCTTTTGATATCAGTTTGCCATAGACTGGCAGTATTGTATGTGTATATATCTTGAAGAATTGCTTTATCGGAAAATGTATTGGGCGCGTTAATTCTATGATGCAAAGGATCCCGTCTTTTTTTAATACGCGATGCATTTCTTTCAGCCCTTTTTCCAGGTCTTGGAAATTTCTTATTCCAAATGCTGCTGTCACGGCATCAAAGCTATTGTCTGGAAATGACAACGACATACAGTCTTCTTTCTGAAAATGTATTGTTTGTTGAAGACCTTTTGCTTTTGTCTTTTCTTTGCCGATAAGCATCATCCCTTCTGATATATCAATTGCTTCAACATGTGCCGGCATTATTTTTTCGGCTTCCAATATTGCCAAATCACCGGTTCCTGTTGCTACGTCGAGTATCATTGACGGGCTCTTTCCTTTAAGCTTTTTTATTGCATAGTGTCGCCAATATTTGTCTATCCAAAATGAAAGACGGTGATTAAGCAAGTCGTAGGAATGAGCTACAGCGTCAAACATCTGTTCAACCTGTTTTCCTTTTTCTTCTTTTTTGTTGTAGGGTGTTATCTTTTCTTGCCCGTACATGATAATGGCTTTGTTTTGTTTTCAGAAATTAAGACAGGCGACTCTATTTTCTAATAATGCCGCCCATCTTAAAATGTGTATTGCTATTTGTTATATGATGCAAGCCAAGCTTTCACGTTTTTCTCAATACGCTCTGCTATATCTCCGCTTTCGGCTGCTTTGTCAAATTTTTCGCCAGTGATATGTTCGTATAGTTCGATGTATCTGTCGCTGACGCTTTCTGCATATTCATCGGTTATTTCCGGCATAACTTGTCCTGGTTCGTTCATAAAGTTGTGCTCTATTAGCCATTGGCGCACAAATTCTTTTGACAGCTGCTTTTGTGGCTCACCTTTTTTCAGTTTTTCCTCATAACCGTCAGCATAGAAATATCGGCTTGAATCCGGTGTGTGTATTTCGTCGATAAGATATACTTTTCCGTCACGTTTACCGAATTCGTATTTTGTATCTACAAGGATTAGTCCTTGCTTTGCAGCAATTTCTTGTCCGCGTGCAAAGATTTTACGTGTGTAGTCTTCCATTATTTCGTAGTCTTCCTTGCTGACGATACCTTGTGCAATGATTTCCTCCTTGGAGATGTTCATGTCGTGACCCTCATCAGCTTTTGTGGTAGGAGTTATGATTGGTTCTGGGAATCGCTCGTTTTCTCTCATGCCGTCGGGAAGTTTTACGCCACAGAGTTCGCGGCATCCTTTTTGGTATTCGCGCCATGCCGAGCCTGTGAGGATTGATCGGATAATCATTTCAACGCGGAATCCTTCGCATTTTAATCCTACTGTTACCATAGGGTCTGGTGTGGCAAGTTTCCAGTTTGGACAGATGTCTGTCGTGTGGTCCAAAAATTTTGCTGCGATTTGGTTTAGTACTTGTCCTTTGAACGGTATGCCTTTTGGAAGTACTACGTCAAATGCAGAAATCCTGTCTGTGGCAACCATAACAATGATGTTGTCATTAATGTTGTAAACATCGCGTACCTTTCCGTGATACACATTCTTCTGTCCATCAAAATGGAAATCAGTGCTTGTTAATGCTTTCATTACTTTATTGAATATTTAAAAGTCGGATAAAATGTCGTTTCCTTTCTTCATTAGGTCCATACAGATGTCCCCTTTAGTAATAATTGCTTGCAAATGTACTTATTTTATATTTAACATCCAACGAACTGAGTGAAAAAACGTTTCTTATTTTTTATCTGCGTATTCATTTTTGTGAGATTTGTCAGATGTCTCGTATGCTTTGACTATTTTTGTAACGAGCTTGTGTCTTACAATATCTGTTTGTGTGAGATTAACGATAGATATTCCCTCTATGTCTTTCAGTATGTTCAAAGCTTCCCTAAGTCCGCTTTTCGTTCCTTTGGGGAGGTCTATTTGTGTCATGTCTCCGGTGATTATCATTTTAGTGTTCCAGCCCATTCTTGTCAGGAACATCCGCAACTGTGCAGAGGTTGTATTTTGTGCTTCGTCCAGAATCACCACGGCATCACTAAGCGTTCTTCCTCTCATAAAGGCAAGTGGGGCTATCTGTATCACGTTTTTTTCCATTAGCTCTTGCAGCTTTACAGCTGGAATCATGTCTTCCAATGCATCGTAAAGCGGTTGGAGATACGGGTCGATTTTTTCTTTCATGTCTCCAGGCAGAAAACCTAACTTTTCTCCAGCTTCTACTGCCGGACGGCTAAGTATGATTTTTTTTATCTCTTTGTCTTTCAGAGCTTTGACGGCAAGAGCGATACTGAGATATGTTTTTCCAGTTCCTGCAGGTCCAACGGCAAAAACCATATCGTTTTGTTCGTATGCGTCAATGAGCCGTTGCTGGTTTTCGCTGCGGCTTTTTATGGGTTTCCCTGATATGTTGTATACGATCACCCCTTTTGCGTTTTCTTGACTTGTTGTCTTTCCCTTGACAATTTCTACAAGGTCCTTGTCTGTTATGGAGTTGAATTTCAGAATGTGCTTTCTGAGTCGCTCTGCAGCTTCTTCAAAAGAGCACATCTGTGTTTCGTCGCCTAATACTCTTATTACGTTGTCGCGGGCAAGAATCCTAAGCTTTGGATACAAAGAACGTAAAATCTGTAGGTTCGTATTGCCGGTGCCATAGAATGTTACCGGGTCAATGTCTTCTAATACAATATGCTTCTCAATCAAAATATCTTTGTTTTTTTGTTTTGCGTATGCAAAGGTAGGAAAAAGTATTGTGTGTTGCAAGAAAAATGCATCCTTGTATTGGGAATGAAAAAAGACTACTTCAAAAAAGTAGTCTTTTGGGTAGTGGATAGGGGAATCGAACCCCTATGCCAAGATTGAGAATCTTGTATCCTAACCATTAGATGAATCCACCGTTTGTTAGTTGTCAAATTGTAATTGAATTTCTTTCAATAAAAAAGAGCTGTTATTGGCAGCCCTCAGTTTTTGGTAGTGGATAGGGGAATCGAACCCCTATGCCAAGATTGAGAATCTTGTATCCTAACCATTAGATGAATCCACC